>NZ_JAAAHR010000008.1:0-104212 GCF_009908215.1 Nonomuraea sp. K271
GGCCTGGGCGGGGGCCAGGTGAGGGTGGAGCAGGGAACCTGGTAAGAGCACGATCGCGGTCAGACCGGCGTTG
Organism: Nonomuraea sp. K271; assembly: GCF_009908215.1. Taxonomy (NCBI): domain Bacteria; kingdom Bacillati; phylum Actinomycetota; class Actinomycetes; order Streptosporangiales; family Streptosporangiaceae; genus Nonomuraea; species Nonomuraea sp. K271. The sequence continues at coordinate 74 of NZ_JAAAHR010000008.1, forward strand.
TGCGATCGCAGCTCCACCCGTACGCCGTGCCGCTGCGCCAGCCGGGCGACCACGAACAGCCCCATGCGGCGGGAGACCGACACGTCCACCGTGGGCGCGTGGGCGAGCCGGGCGTTTGCCTGTTCGAGCTCGTCCTGGGTCATGCCGATGCCGGTGTCGTCGACGGTGAGCACGAGCCCGCCGCTCTCCATCGTCCCGGTGGCGACGGTGACGCGGGTCTCGTACGGCGAGAAGGCCAGCGCGTTCTCGATCAGCTCGGCCAGCAGGTGGACGATGTCGTTGACGGCCTGCCCGGAGACGGCGACGCCCTCCGCGAGCTTGGCCACGACGCGCTCGTACCCTTCGACCTCGGACAGGGCGGCGCGCACCACGTCGGCCAGGCCGACCGGCTCGTTGTACCGGCGGGGGGCGTCCTGGCCGGCCAGGACCAGCAGGTTCTCGTTGTTGCGCCGCATGCGCGTGGCCAGGTGATCGAGGCTGAACAGGCCGGCCAGCCGCCGCTCGTCCTGTTCGCCCTGCTCCAGCCCGTCGATGATCTGGATCTGGCGTTGGACCATGGTCTGGCTGCGCCTGGACAGGTTGACGAACATGGCGTTGACGTTCGCGCGCAGCCGGGACTCCTCGCCGGCCAGCCGGATGGCCTCGCGGTGCACCTCGTCGAACGCACGGGCGACCTCGCCGATCTCGTCGCGGGAGTCGACCCCGATGGGCGGCGGGACGAGCCCCGCCTCGTCGCCGCGCTCGCGCAGCAGGCGGACCGTCTCCGGGAGGCGGGCTCCGGCGATGTGCAGGGCCTCGGTACGGAGCCTGCGCAGCGGGCTGACGAGTGACCTGGCCATGATGGCCGTGATGATCAGTACCGCGAGCAGCAGCAGGAGGCTGTAGGCGGCGGCCAGGAGCGCCTCCTGGCGGGCGGCGTCCTTGAGCGTCCTGCTCTGGACGTTGATCGCCTCGCCGATCCGGCGCTGCATGGTCCAGATGCCGTTCACGGAGCCGCTGCTCGCCTCGAACCAGTGGTCGGCGTCGTCCTGGCGCTCCGGCTCGATGTCGATGCGGTCGCCCTCGGCGGCCTGGGCCAGCGCGCGCAGCCGGATCACCTCGGCCCGGTCCACCAGGGTGCCGGTGACGGTGTCGTCGTAGAGCTGGCGCTGCTCCGGCGTGGCCACCGCCCTGAACACGGTGACCTCGCTCTCCTGGCGTGCGCGGGCGGCGATGAACCGGTCGAGCTCGCCGCTCTGGAACCGCCCGGCGGCGGCCGCTGCGGCGAGCAGGCCGCGCTGCTCGGAGGCGGCGTCGTACGCCTTGGACAGGGCGGAGAGCGCGGCCACGTCGCCGGCGAGCTCCTCCTGGTCGCCTCCCTTGCCGATCTGGTCGTGGAACTGGGCAAGCACGGCGATGATCTGGGAGTACTTGGTGACGGTGGGCAGGGCGAGCAGTTCGGAACCGAGCACGGTGTTGCGGGTGGCGGCGATCTCCGGCAGGCGGCTGAGCAACTGCCGGGTGAGGGCGGACGCGCTCTCGCCGTACGCGGGCGTGATGGCGGCGGCCTTGTCGCGGAAGTCCTCCGCGGCGGCGTCCACGGGGCCGAACTGCGTGCGCAGCGGCTCCTCGCGTTCGGGGGTGCGGCCGGCGGCCACGTAGTGCACGGCGAGGTCGCGTTCGAGGGCCAGCTGGTGGGTCAGCTCGGTGACGGAGGCGCTGAGCTCGGATTTGTCCATGACGCGCTGGTACTGGCTCGCCAGATTCCACGACGTGATGACCTGCTGCGCGCCGACCACGATGCTGACCCCGGTGGGGATCACGATGAGGGCGATGAGCCGCGACCGTACCCGCCAATCCCGGAACCGGAATTTGCGCCGTCCTTTTTCCCCGTTGCGGCCATGCGGCATCGACGGTGAAGGCGGGTGGGGACGGTGAACGTCCGCAGGCGATCGATTGCTCACTGGCTCCACTCTCTGGCCTACGTACACGCCGGCATCGGCGCCTGATGCGCACCCCGAGATGAATGGCAATTTCAACACACGCCAGGCAGGTAGCGCCAACCTTACAAACCACCTGACTGCCTGGAAAGGATGACTAACGTCAAATCGACCCCAGCAGAGCAGAGACGTCATGAAAGCCGGACAGTAACCGACAATCGGCGATGTTTCACTGCGTTCCGCCCGAGAGACTATTCATGGCTTTCGCGCCACTCCTGCTGTACGATCACCGCCTGCCGCCCATGACCCCGGAGCACGAAAACGCCTCGGCCAAGGAGAGAACCATGCGACCCGGGCCAGCCTTCCGCGCGTGCGTGGCACTCGCCGCCACGATCGTCCTGACCGCATGCTCCGGCGCCGGCGAAGGACCGTCCACGGGCGGCCTGGAGAAGACCGCGCTGACGATCGGCGTCAGCCCGACGCCCTCGTCGGCTCCGGTGTTCATCGCCGACCGCAAGGGCTTCTTCAAGGAGGAGGGCCTGACCGTCAGGACGGAGGTCATCCAGGCTCCCCAGACCGTCATGCCGAAGATCCTCAACGGCTCCATGGACATCTTCAAGGGCAGCTACGTGTCTCTGATCAACATCCAGGACAGTGGCGCGGCGAAGATCAAGATCCTGCACGACAGCCTGGCGGCCGCGCCCGGCATCGCCGGGGTCGTGGTCATGAACGACTCACCGCTGCAGGGCCCGAAGGACCTCAAGGACAAAACGATCGCCGTCAACTCGCTCGACAACCTGGGCACGATGTCGATGAGCGCCCACCTGAAGGCCTACGACCTGCCTCCCGAGCAGGTGAAGTTCGTCGTGGTCAACTTCGAGGCACAGCTGACCGCGCTCAAGCAGTCGCAGGTGGACGCCGCGTGGATGGTGGAGCCGTTCCTGTCGGCCGCCCAGCAGGCGGGCGCGCGGCTGCTGCTCGACACCAACACGGGTCCGACCGACGCGCTGCCGATCGACGGCTGGGCCGCGACGGAGGAGTGGACGGCCCGGAACCCGAAAACCGTCGCCGCCTTCCAGCGCGCCGTGTCCAAGGCCCAGCGCCTGGCCGCGACCGACCGCACGGTGCTGGCCGAGGTCGTCCCGCTCTACACCCAGACCCCGAAGGAGGCGGTGATGACCATGGCGATGGGGACGTTCCCCACATCGTTGAACGCCACGCGCATCCAGCGGGTGGCGGACCTGATGCACGAGTTCGGCTACCTGAAGGCGAAGGTCGATGTGGCCTCGATGGTCGTGCCCATCCCTGAGCAGTGACGCGAGCCCGCCCGCTCGCGGAAGGAGGGCTCAGCCGCCCCAGCCCGGCACGGCCATCCTGACCGAGAGGGCGTGTTCGACGAGGTTGATCAGCGCGCTCTTGACGGAGTCCTTCGACCTGGCGTCGAGGCGCACCATCGGGATGTGCGGGGCCAGGGTCAGAGCGTCGCGCACTTCGGCGTCGCTGTGCGGATATTGTCCGTCCCAGCCGTTGACGCCCACCACGAACGGCAGTTGCGCCTCCTCGAAGTAGTCGATGGCGGGGAAGCTGTCGGCCAGACGGCGGGTGTCGACCAGCACCACGGCGCCGATGGCCCCGCGTACGAGGTCGTCCCACATGAACCAGAACCGGTGCTGCCCGGGCGTGCCGAACAGATAGAGGATCAGGTCACGATCGAGGGAGACCCGGCCGAAGTCCATCGCCACGGTCGTGGTCGACTTCAACGGCGTCATGCCCAGATCGTCGATGCCCTTGGAGGCGTCCGTCATGACGGCCTCCGTGGTCAACGGCATGATCTCCGACACCGCGCCGACGAACGTCGTCTTGCCCACCCCGAAACCTCCAGCCACCACGATCTTGGTGGAGGTGAGGCCGGGACTAGAGCCTGCGAAGTCCACTGAGCACCCTTTCGAGCAGATTGACGTCCGGCCTACCCTCATCCAGCTGTGGCTGGTGCACGCGGACCAGACCTTCGGCGGCCATGTCAGCGATCAGGACCCGTACCACGCCGAGCGGGATCCGCAGCAGGGCCGACACCTCCGCCACCGACCGAACCTGCCGGCACAGTTGGCTGATCGCCTGGTACTCCGGCGTGATGTGCGAGAACTCCCGCTGCTCGGCGGTCGCCGAGGACACGAGGGCCTCCATCGCCAGCTTGACCCGCGGCGCCGTCCGTCCGCCTGTCACCGCGTACGGGCGGACGGGCGACGCCGGGTCAGGGTTCAGCTGCGACTGGGACTGGGGCTGAGGCGGAGGCACCCAGTCGCCGCTGTTCCATCGGGGGTCTGTCACCTACATCACCTGGTCTGGCTGGCGCGCAACTCCGCACGCACAGCCGGAGTCAGCACCTGACCGGCGCGATCAACCATCAGCGTCATCTGGTACGCCACCAACCCCATGTCACAATCCGGAGCCGCCAGCACAGCCAGACACGAACCATCACTGACCGACATGATCAGCATCAACCCACGCTGCATCTCCACGATCGTCTGATTGACCGCACCCCCCTCGAACACCCGCGCCGCACCCTGCGTCAAACTCACCAGGCCCGACGCGATGGCCGCCAGCTGATCCGCCCGATCAGCGGGAAACCCCGACGACGCCGCCAGCGGTAATCCGTCGGACGAGACGACCACCGCGTGCGCGACCCCGGGGACGGTGCTGACGAAGTCGGTGATCAACCAGTCGACTCCGCGTGCCGCGTGACTCAGGTCCCTCATGCGTCCTCCTCCCTGTTGTTGTCCGCCGGGCCAGAGGGGAACGCCCTGCCCTCGGTGATGTCATCACGTGCCGCCCGGAACCCCTGCTGGAAGCTGGAGAGCCGGCTGCGGATCCGGTCAGGTGACACCGACGGCATCGGCGTCACCCCCTTCGGCGACGACGAGGTGTCCGCCGAGCCGGGCACCAGGTTGGCCTTGGGCACCCGCTTGGGCAGCCCTGCGGCCGTCGATCCGTTACGCACTGGCTCCACCACCGCTTCCGCCGCGCTCCAGCCCTCGTCCGCCTTGGACGGGCCCCAGCTTGCGCCGCTCCCGTCGCGGCCGAACCAGGCGGATTCGACAGCGGCGAAGATCGGCAGGTAGTCGTCACCGCCGGAGGCGGGCGGGGCCGCCGGGATGGAACCCGCCGTACCCGGGTCCGGATCCTGGTGGTCGAACCCCGGCCGCTGCGGCGGCATCGTGTCGTTGCTCCAGCCGCCCGGCGGGGGCTCGGGCACTGGCCGCCTGGGCAGACCGCGGTCGCCGTTCAGCGCCGGGCCGCGGTGCGAGTTCCACACGTCGGCCCCGTCGTAGCCGAGCGGCGCCTGCGGCCAGCCGCCGGGCTCGGGCTGCCAGGGAGCCGACGGGGGCCAGGAACCGCCCGGGTCCGGGTTCGACGGGAAGGACGGGTGGCCCGGCCCCAGCTGGTACGGCGCCTGCGGCCAGTCCGTGGCCGGCGGCGCGGGGTGCGGGCCGGAGTACGGCTCGTCCCTGGGCCCGCCGCTCGCCGCGCCCGCGAGGGCGGGAGGCTGGTTGCCGGAGAACGCGGGAGGCTGGTTGCCGGAGAAGGACGGTGTGCCGGTGAGGGGCGGCGCCTGCGTGCCCAGCATGTTCTCCGGGATCAGCACCATCGCGGTCAGCCCGCCGGAGCTGTGCGGGCGCAGTTGCACCCGGATGCCGTGGCGGTGCGCCAGGCGGGCGACCACGAACAGGCCCATGCGCCGCGACACCGACACGTCCACGGTCGGCGCGTCGGTCAGGCGCTCGTTGGCCTGGATCAGCTCCTCCTGCGTCATCCCGATGCCGGAGTCGGTGATCGACAACATCACGCCGCCGCCGTCGATCCTGCTGCCCGACACCGTCACCCGCGTCTCACGCGGCGAGAACGACAGCGCGTTCTCCACCAGCTCCGCGATCAGGTGAATGACGTCGTTGACCGCCTGACCGGCCACCGACACACCATCGGGAACCTGCAGCACGACCCGCTCGTAGTTCTCCACCTCGGACAACGACGCGCGCGCCACGTCGACCAGCTTGACCGGCTGGCTCCAGCGGCGCGGCGGGTCCTGACCCGCCAGCACCAGCAGGTTCTCACTGTTACGCCGCATACGCGTGGCCAGGTGGTCCAGCTTGAACAGGTTCCCGAGCCGCTGCTCGTCCTGCTCACCCTGCTCCAGACCGTCGATCAACGTGATCTGCCGCTCCACCAGCGTCTGACTACGCCGCGACAGGTTCACGAACATCGCGTTCACATTGCTGCGCAGCCGCGCCTCCTCACCCGCCAGCCGCACCGCCTCACGATGCACCTCGTCGAACGCCCGCGCCACCTCGCCGATCTCGTCGTGGGTGTCCACGCCGATCGGGTCGACCGGCGGGACCGTTCCGTCCCCACTTTCGCGCAGCTCGCGCACGGTACCGGGCAGGCGGTTGCCCGCGATGTCGAGCGCCTCGCCGCGCAGCTTGCGCAGCGGCCTGATGAGCGAGCGGGCGATGAGCGAGATGATCGCGAGCACCACGAGCAGCAGCACCAGGATGAAGCCGCCGGAGATCAGCGCCGAGCGGTTGGCGCTCTCCTCCAGGGTCCTCGCGCGCAGGATGACGGAGGAGGACAACCCCTTCTCCACGGCGCGCAGCGCGTCGATCTTGCCGGTGCTGACCTCGACCCACGTGGCCGCGTCCTGGGCGGGCCGGCCGCCGATGCTCAGCTCCTTGCCCTCGGCCGCCTGTGCCATGGCGCGGAGCCTGAACAGGTCGGTCTGGTCGACGTCCCGGCCCACGACCGTGTTGCGGTAGAGCTCCAGCTGTTCGAGGTTGGCCAGCGTGGCGAACAGCGTCGTCTCGCTCTCCTCGCGCGACTTGGCGTCGGTCAGCGCGTCGAGCTCACCGCTGTCGAAGCCCTTCCTGTCCAGCGCGCTGGCCAGGATGCCGCGCTGCTTGGACGCCTGCTCCTTGGCCCTCGCGATGGCGGCCCGCGAGCCGGCGCTGCGTGACACCTCGTCGTCCACCGCGACCTGGCCGACCTGGTCGTGGAACTGCAGCAGGGTCGCGATGATCTGCGAGTACTTCTGGATCATCGGCAGGGGCTGGATCTTTCCGTTGACCGCCGTGTCGCGTACCGTCCTGATCTCGTCGAGGCGGCGCAGCACCGGTCGTACGGCGTCGGCGTGGGTGTCCGTTATCGCCGCCGCCCGCTCCTTGGCCTCCTCGATGTGTCCGTCCACCGCGCTGTAGGTGGTGCGCAGCTGGGCCTCGCGGTTGTCCGGCCGGCCCTGGGCGATGTAGAGCGCGGTCTCGTCACGTTCGAAGGACAGCTCGTGGGTGACGGCGCCGAGTTGCTGGCTGAACTCGGCGACCTCTCTGAGGGTCTGATAGGTGTTGGCGTCACTGAGCGAGGTGATCACGTTCAGTCCGCCCAGACCCACGGCCACGGCCGTGGGAACGACGATCAGCGCGACGAGCCGTGACCGTACGTGCCAGTTGCCCAATCCAAACCTTTTGGAACTCGGCTGGGACAACCGTCGCTTCTCATGCCCGTGCGGCTCGCGGTCGGCGGAAGCTTCAGCGCTCTGCGTTCTCACTTGCCTTCGCAACCTCTCGCCTGGAGGGGGAATTCTCGGTGGCCGTGCAGGTTATTGCAGGTGGGGAAATATGAACGTCCAGATAAGCGCCATTTGAGCACAGGGGTCGCCAAGGGCCAACCACCATCAGTGCCCAGATGGGGTGTTTATCCCCTAGTGTCCAGAAAATTGCACAGAATCGGTACAGGGCCTCTCATCAGGCGAAATAGGCAATAGAGGCCCGCCCGCGGGCCACCTCTTGACTCGCAGAAAGAATCGAATAGCATGCACCATGCGCTACTGAGGTCTCGCCTTCACCTCCAGTCCCAAAACGGACATTCTTTCGGACGCGTATCGGTCGCCAGAATTTCACGATAGAGCCGGAAACAGACATTGCAACCACAAGTGTTGTTCTCGCGATAATGACCGCTAATTTGGTGCTACCGTCGATCTCTGTTGTGCGTCAGGCACGCAGCCATCCGGGAGCAGAAGCCCCCGGTTCCCCCCTGGCTCCATCTGAAGGGAGTCCCTGACATGAGGCTTGGCCGTCCCGCCAGGACCGCCATCATCGGGATCGCTCTGATACTCGGTGTCGTGGCGTGCAGCACAGGCGGCTCAACGACCGCCAGCGCGCCATCGTCCGCACCCGCCAACGGCGGCCTGGAGAAGACGGAGATCAAGGTCGCCACCCTGCCCGCCATCGACAGCGCAGCCCTCTATGTGGCCATCGACCAGGGACTCTTCGAGAAAGAGGGCCTTGAGGTCACCCCGCAGGTCGTCCAGGCCTCCCCCGAGGCCATCCCCATGATGCTGAACGGCGAGATCGACGCCATGTTCGGCAACTACGTGTCGATGTTCGCCGCCCACGACAAGGGCTCGCTCAAGCTGCGGATCCTGGCCGAGGGTTCGCGCGCCTCCCCCGACTCGCTGAGCATCATGGCGCTGCCCGACTCGCCCATCAAGGCGCCGAAAGACCTCGAAGGCAAGACGATCAACGTGAACGTCCTGCACAACTTCCAGGAACTGGCGCTCACGCAGGTGCTCAAGGCCAACAACGTCGATCCGGCCACGATCAAATACGTCCAGGTGACGTTCCAGAACATCATGCCGTCCTGGAAGGGCGGCCAGATCGACGCCGCCTACCTCGGCGAGCCGATGGTCACCGCCGCCACGGCGTCCATGGGCGCCCGCAAGATTCTCGACCCCGCGTCCGGGCCGGCCGCGGAGTTCCCGATCTCCGGCTACGTCAGCACGCAGGAGTGGTACGACAAGAACCCGAAGGCCGCCGCGGCGTTCCAGCGGGCCATCCACAACGCGGGCAAGCTGATGGAGAACAACCGCGAGGTCGTGGCCAAGGTGCTGCCGACCTTCACCCAGATCAACGCGGCCACGGCCGCCACGGTCACGTTCCCCTACTTCTCCAGCAACGACAATCCGGTCCGCCTCCAGCGGGTGGCCGACTGGATGCTGGAGGCCAAATGGCTGTCCAAGGCGATCGACGTGAAGTCCCTCATGTCGCCCACCACGTCGGGGTGAGCGCCCAGACCCTGTCCCGTGCCCGCCCGGCGTCCACGACCACCCGCTGGTCGCGCCGGGCGGCCGGGGCGCTCGCCTTCGCCGCCCTGATCGAGCTCACCAGCCGGACGGGCCTGGCCGATCCGGAGTTCCTGCCGCCGGCCACGGAGATCGTCGGGCGGGCGGTCACGCTGCCGGCCGATCCGGCCTTCGCCGGGCACGCCCTGACCAGCCTGCTCGCCTGGGCGATGGGCCTCGGCATCGCGGCGGCCATCGCGGTGCCGCTCGGCCTGCTGCTCGGGAGCGTACCGATCATCGACGCCGCGATGCGCTCGGTCGTCGAGTTCCTGCGGCCGATCCCGTCGGTGGCGCTCATCCCGCTGGTGGCCCTCGTCATCGGCACCGGGCTCCAACTGCGCGTCACGCTGGTGGTCTACGCCTCGCTCTGGCCCATCCTCTACAACACGATGTACGGCCTGCGCGGCGTCGACCCGCTCGCCAAGGAGTCGCTCAGGTCGTACGGCTTCGGCCCCCTGGCGGTGCTGCTGCGCGTGTCGCTGCCGTCGTCGGCGCCGTTCATCACCACCGGGGTCAGGCTGGCCGCCGGGGTGGCTCTCATCCTGACCGTCAGCACCGAGATCGTGGCCGGGCGGGGCGAGGGCGTCGGCGTGTTCATCTTCTTCGCCGGGATCTCCGTGCCCGCGCGGATGATCGACATCATGGCGGGCGTGTTCTGGGTCGGCCTGTTCGGGGTCGTGGTCAACGCGCTGCTGGTGGCCGCCGAGCGGCGGGCGTTCCGCTGGCACCACGCGCAGTTGGGAGAGCGGCCATGAGGCGCAGCGGAGCGCGCACGGCCAGGCGCAGAGACGTGGGCACGACCATGAGGCTCAGAGGAGTCCGCACGGCGGCGTTCCGCTGGGTGGTGCTGCTTGTGCTCGTGCTCGTCTGGGAGGCGGTCACGCGGCTGGCGGGCAGCACGTTCTTCCCGCCGCCGAGCGCGATCGTGCTTCGCATGCACACCATGTGGTTCTCGGGCCCGATCGGCACGTTGTTCCTGACCGACGCGGCCGTGGAGAACATCCTGCCGAGCCTGGGCAGGATGGCGGCGGGGTTCGCGGGTGGCGCGCTGGCCGGGGTCGTGATCGGGCTCGCGGTGGGGCTGTCGGCCAGGGCGTACGACTATCTCGACGGGGTGCTGCAGTTCCTGCGGGCGATCCCGCCGCCCGCGCTGGTCACCGTCTTCCTGGTGCTGTTCGGGTTCGGGCTGCGCATGCAGCTGGCGTTCATCATGTTCAGCATCGTGTGGCCGGTGCTGCTCAACACCGCCGACGGCGCGCGTTCGGTCGAGCCGTTGCACCTGCAGACCTGCCAGGCCTTCCGGCTGTCGCGGGCCGAGCTGCTGCTGCGGGTGGTGGTGCCGTCCACGCTGCCCAAGATGTTCGCCGGGCTGCGGCTGGCGCTGTCGCTCTCGCTGATCGTCATGGTCTTCTCCGAGCTGCTGCCCGGCACCACGAACGGCATCGGCTTCCAGATCACCGACGCCTACTCCACCTTCGACCTGCCCGGCATCTGGGCCGGCATCGTCCTGCTGGGGGTGCTGGGCTACGTGCTCAACGAGCTGTTCCTGGTCGTGGAGCGCCGGATGCTCGGCTGGCACCACACCGCGCAACAACTGGCGGCCCCGTGAGCGTGTCTCCCCATGACGGTGGCGCCCGTGAAAGACTGAGATCGCGTTCTCAATAGGTTACCTAACCGACATGTCCGGCAATTTACCCTTCGATAATGTTGTCGTCCCGGCTCCGCAAGAGCCTCCCTGCACTGCGCGGCCTCGCCCCCAAGGACATCCATTGCTCGAGATAGACAACCTCTCCCACGTTTACGGCGGCGGAAGCCCGAACGAGCACCACGCCATCGACGGGCTCAACCTGAGCGTCGCGGCGGGAGAGCTGCTGTGCATCGTCGGCCCCTCAGGATGCGGGAAGTCGACGCTGCTGCGCTCGATCGCCGGCCTGATCACCCCGACCGGAGGCGAGATCAGGGTCGAGGGCGACGTCGTGCGCCAGACCCCCGACAACCTGGCCGTCGTCTTCCAGGACTACAGCCGCTCGTTGTTCCCGTGGATGTCGGTGGCCGACAACGTGGCGCTGCCCCTGCGCCGCAAGAACATGGACAAACGCCGGCGCCGCGAGGCCGCCCAGGAAGCCCTGGAGTCCGTCGGGCTACAGGACGCCGGGCGCAAATACCCGTTCCAGCTCTCCGGCGGCATGCAGCAGCGGGTGGCGATCGCGCGGGCGCTGGCGTACCGGCCGACCCTGATGCTCATGGACGAGCCGTTCGGCTCCGTCGACGCGCAGACCCGCGAGGACCTGGAGGACCTCGTGCTCAAGGTGCGCGGCCACCACCAGATGACGATCGTGCTCATCACCCACGACATCGACGAGAGCGTCTACGTCGGCGACCGCGTGGTGGTGCTCTCGAAGGCCCCGGCGCACGTCGTCGGCGACCTCAAGGTGGAGCTGCCCGCGCCGCGCGACCAGATCTCCACCCGCGAGCACCCCGACTTCGTGCATCTGCGCGCGGAGGTCGGCCGCCTGGTCCGAGGCCACGCGACCGTGTGAGTCCGCCGGGTCTCGTGTCGCTCGCCGCTTTGGTTGTTCGCCGCTCGAAAAACCCCCATACTTTACGGCTGCGCCAAGGTCACGCCAGGCGCCGCACGGGGCTGAGGGCCTCCAGGGAGACGCCCGCTGACCCGCACGTGGCCGGCCGCCGTCACGGCGCTCTGTCGACCGGTTACGTGGTTGTACTCCAGCCCGTCAGCGAATGTCGGCCTATTCTGGACTTCGTGGCGGATGTGCTGGCAGGTCGGGGCTGCTCGTGGGAGTTCGAATCCGAATTTCTCCGTATCAAGCCTGAAAACGGAAAAGCGCCCAAACTTCTCTCAGAACTCGGTGAGCGGGTGGTGCCTTACGAGGCGATCGCCAAGGTCACCCTCACCCCCGGCAAGCGGGGCACGGTGGTGCTGCGGGCCGAACCCCGGCATGGCGCCGATCCGCTGATGGCCGCCGCGGCCGGGCAGCTCAAGGAGTCGGCCGACCCCTACAGGCTGGTGCTGTCCGCCGACAAGGAGTCACTCGCCGATTACTACGCGGAAGAACTGCGTTCGGCCCTCACCGGCCGCGGCCCCGCCGCCGGTTTCCTGGTCGCCGGCCCGTTGCCCCCACGCGCCTTCAAGGGCTGGGACGGCTCGGCCGCCTTCGACGGCGAGACCATCACCCTCACCTGGTTCTGGTCGGGAGCGACGTCGGCCAAGTACGCGGCGGGCGACCAGCGTTACGTCCCCGCGGACCTGGAGGGTGTCGAATGGCACGCACCGGAAGGCGCGAGCGGATGCCTGCGGCTGTTGGTGCGCGGCCGACGGCCGCCGCCCGAGCCCGACAAGGACCCTGCCTCCATCGTCTTCGGGCTGGGCTGGGGCTCCACTCACAAGTCGCTGCCCTTCGCCGCCGCCGTCCTCGCCTCGATCCCCACCGCCGTCCCGGCCCAGGAGGCGAAGGAGCTTCCCTCGGCCGTGTCCGACGTGGCCGGGCTGATCGCCAAGCTCGGCGAGCTTCGTGACGCGGGGCTGCTGACGGAGAGGGAGTTCCAGGTCAAGAAGGCGGAGCTGCTCTCCCGCCTATGACCCCCGCCGTCCCCGTAACCACCTCACCACCTCACCGTCACCCGAAACCGGCCACCGGAACTCGCCACCGGCGTCGCTCGAAACCGGCCATCGCAACTCGCCACCGGCCTCACCCAGAACCAGCCGCCACAACTCGCCACCGGCCTCACCCGAAACCGGCCACCGCCACCGGGTTGCCGACATCGCCCGACAACCGGCCACCGCAACCGGCGTTGCCGGCATGACTCGGCGGTCGGCCATCCAGCCTCACCGCGTGCCGCCGGTGCGCGCCTGATGCTCACGTGAGGCTCCGGGTCACACCAGTTCCAGGCCGCCGTCGACGGTGAGGACCTGGCCGGTGATCCAGGTGGCGGCTGGGTCGGCGAGGTGCACGATCCAGGCGGCGACCTCGTCCGGCTCGCCACGGCGGCCGAGCGGGATGCGGGCCGCCTCGTCCCGCTTGATCTGCTCGACCGTCTCCTGAGGCAGCCCGGAGGCGGCCAGCGCCTCGCTCTCGGTGGGGCCGGGAGCCAGGGCGTTGACGCGGATGCCGTCGGGCGCGAGTTCCAGGGCCCAGCTGCGGGTCAGCTGCTCCAGGGCGGCCTTGGAGGCGGCGTAGTGGGCGGCGCCTGGCAGCGGGCGGTGCCCGTACGTGCTGGAGACGTTGACGATCGCTCCGCGGGCGGCCTTCAGATGGGGCAGCGCGGCACGCGCGAGCAGGCTGGGCGCGGTGACGTTGAGCGCGAACAGGTCCCCGATGCGCTTGGCGTCGGTCTCGGCCAGCGGCATCATGGCCGTGGCGCCGGCGCTGTTGACGAGCACGTCGAGGCGGCCCCACCGCTCGGTCGCCGCGCCGACGACCGTGCCGGGCGCGTCCGCGCCGCAGACGTCGGCGGCGAGGACGGCGATGCCGGGATGCTGGTCCGAGGTCTCCCGCAGCACGTCGGCGCGGCGGCCCACCCCAAGCACGTACGCCCCTGCGCGGGCGAGGGCGAGCGCGGCGGCGCGGCCGATCCCCGTCCCGGCCCCGGTCACGATCACTGCTTTGCCCTCCAGCGGCCCGCCAGGTCGATCGGTCACGACGTCCCCCTATGTTCGATGTTCGTGAAACGTCGAACAAGCTAGCATGGACGTATGCAGAAGGCACATCATCCCGAGTTGGGCGAGATCGCACTGACCGAGGTGATGGCCGCGCTGAGCGACCCGATCCGGGTCGGGCTGGTGCGCGTGCTGGCCGACGGCCGCGAGCGCGGCTGGGGCCAGCTACGCGCTCCGGTGGCCAAGTCGACGCTCAGCCATCACCTGCGCGTGCTGCGCGACGCCGGGCTGACCCGCACCCGCCAGGAAGGCACCCGCTGCTACGTGACCCTGCGCAGAGACGACTTACAGGCCCGCTTCCCCGGCCTGCTCCAGGCGGTGCTCTCAGCGATGGAGATCGACGACGTGGGTTCCCAGGTGGGCCTGCGCGACGGGGCGGATCCCTGATTGCCCGGCATGGCCGCCGCCCGCTGGCCTCTCGCGCATGAAGCTCTCCTTCACGGTGGGCGAGGCGGAGCAGCACCGCGTCGACTTCTCGTTCAACCAGTTCTGGGGCAACCTGTCGATCGCGGTCGACGGCGTCTCGGTCAAACGCGACTTACGGCTCGCCTCGCTGCAACTGGTCAAGGGATGTGAGCTCACGGTCGGTCACCGCGAGCGCCACGCGGCCACCATCGAGAAGAGACGCGAGCGTCTCTCCGCCGGCTTCAGGCCGCAGCACCACCGCGTGTTGGTGGACGGCCGGGTGATTCTGGAGCGGGGGGTTCTGACCGGCCCCCGCTCACGGCCAGGCCTCCGGCGGCAACGAGCGCGCCGGGCGCGCGACCGGACGCACGACGGCCGAGCGCGGGCCGGGTGCACGATGGGTGCGATGGGCATCGTGGGCATGGTGGGAGCGGGCGCCCGGCAGGTCGCCGCCCCGCATGGACGGCGGTGAGTGCAGGGGGCGGCCCGCCGCCCCGGTCAGGCAAGGGTGGCGGGCCGTTGGGGTCGTCTAGACCGGGCTGTGCATGTGGCGCGTCAGGGCGTGCTCGACCAGTGTGATCAAGGTGCCCTTGACGGATTCGCGCTGCCGGGCGTCCAGCCGCACGATCGGGATGTGGCCGCCGATCGAGAGCGCCTCGCGGATTTCCTCGTCCGCGTGCGCGAACTGCCCGTCCCATCCGCTGACGCCGATCACGAACGGCAGCTTGGCCTCTTCGAAATAGTCGATGGCCGGGAAGCTGTCGGCAAGACGGCGGGTGTCGATCAGCACCACGGCGCCGATGGCACCGCGCACGAGGTCGTCCCACATGAACCAGAACCGGTGCTGCCCGGGCGTGCCGAACAGATAGAGGATCAGATCACGATCGAGGGAGACCCGGCCGAAGTCCATCGCCACGGTCGTCGTCGTCTTGTTCGGCGTGAGCGAGACGTCGTCGACGTGCGCCGAGGCGTCCGTCATGACCGCTTCGGTGGTGAGCGGGAGGATCTCCGACACCGCACCCACGAACGTCGTCTTCCCCACGCCGAAGCCCCCGGCCACGACGATCTTCGTCGAGGTTAGGCCGGGGCTAGAGCCTGCGAAGTCCACTGAGCACCCTTTCGAGCAAGTTGAGGTCCGGCTTTCCCGCGTCCAGCGCAGGCTGGTGCACGCGGATCAGGCCCTCCGACGCCATGTCGGCGATCAGCACCCGGACCACGCCGAGAGGCTGGCGTAAAAGGGCGGAGATCTCGGCAACCGACCGGACGTTCCGGGTCAGCTGAATGATCGCCTGATACTCCGGACTAAGTAGGGAAATATCTTGATATTCCGACGTCACGGAGGACACCAGGGCCTCCATGGCGAACTTCATCCGCGGCGCGGTGCGCCCCCCGGTCACGGCATAGGGCCGTACCAGGGAACTAGGTTTCTGCGGACGGGGAGCCGCCGGATGCGGCGGCGTACTCTCGCCAGCCCAACCCTGACCTGACACCATGTTCTCCTGTCACCGCCCCCTAGCGGGGACGGGCCGCTTGCAGCTCCGCGCGCACGGCCGGAGTCAGCACCTGGCCCGCCCGCTCGACCAGCAGAGTCATCTGGTATGCCACCAAACCCATGTCACAGTCCGGTGCGGCCAGAACAGCCAGGCAGGAGCCATCACTGATGGACATGATCATCAGGAGCCCTCGCTGCATCTCGATGACGGTCTGGGTCACCATACCGCCCTCGAAGACCCGTGCCGCTCCCTGGGTCAAACTGATCACACCTGACGCGACCGCGGCGAGCTGGTCGGCCCGGTCCTTGGGGAAGCCCTCGGAAAAGGCCAGCGGCAGCCCGTCGGACGAGACCACGACCGTGTGAGCGACGCCGGGCACGTTGTTCACGAAGTCCGTGATCAGCCAGCTGATGCCGCGCGCTCCCTGGCTCATTTCTCTCATTTGTCCTCCTCATTTTCTTCTCCGCGGGTGAATGCTCGGCCTTGCCGGACACCCTGCTGGAAGCTGGAGAGCCTGCTGCGCAATCGCTCAGGTGAGATCTGCGGCGCCGGTGACGTGGCCTGAGGCTCGGCCAGGCTGGCCGTACCGGGCACCAGGTTCGCTTTGGGGACGCGACGGGGCAGCCCCGAAGCCGTCGTGCCGGACTGCGCAGGCTGCGCGGCGGCCTGCGCTGCCTGGAAGCCGGAGTCCGCGGGTGAGGACCACGACGCGCCCGCGCCCGACTGCCCCGGCTTACGCTGCGGCAGCTTGCCCGGCGTCTGCGCGGGCGGGGCGGGCGGCGGCGGGTCGGCGGGCACCGCCGGGTGCACGGCGGTGATCTCGTGCTCCGGCTCCTGTTCCGGCTCGGAACGAGGCCGCAGCTGCTCTGGCTCCGGCCTGCGGAACCAGTCGGAGCCGACGGACGAGAAGATCGGCAGAAACTCCTCGCCCTGCTCCTCCATGGGCGAGTTGCGCACCGCGGGCAGCGGCCCGGTCATGTCCTGCGAGGAGTAGTCGCCGGGCCCGAACGGGTTGTAGTCGGGGGGCCGGTTCTGCTCGAACTGGTCGGCGGGCTTGGGCTCCTCCGAGAACGGCGAGCGGTAGCCCGGGTCGAACTGCGGCCGCGGCCGGTCCTCCGCCTCGAACAACGACCTGCGCGGCAGCGGGTCGGCGAACGAGGACCACTGAGGCTCCTCCGAGGGCTGCTGTTGCTGCGGCGGCTCCGTCGCGAACGACGGCCAGCGCGGCTCGTCGTTCTGCAACGGCGGCGGCTGCTCGGCGAACGACGGCCAGCGGTTCTCCGCGAACGGCTTCGGCTCGGAGGCCGGCGGGGGCTCGTCGGAGAACGAGGGCCACTGCTGCTCGGCGAACGGCGACGGCGTGGGCGGCGGCTCCTGGGCGAAGGACGGCCAGGCCGGCGCGGCCGGCTCCTCATGCCCCTGGGGCTGCCCCGCGAACGGCGGCGACTGCTCGCCGAAGGCCGGCGGCTGCTCACCGAACGCGGCCGGCTGCTGGTCGGCCGGCTCGCCGAAGGTGGCGGGCTGCTGCTCGCCGAACGACGGCCAGTTGCCGGTGCCCGGCGCGGGCAGCGACCCCGGCCACTGCGTGTCCACGACGCGCTCGGCGCCCTCACCGATGCGCGAGCCGGATCCGTTCGCCGACGGCTGCGACTGCCCGAACGTGCTCGGGTCGAACGTCGTGAAGGCTTCGTACTGGCCACTCTGCTGCGGCGCGCCCGTGCCGTCGCTGATGAGCATGTCGGGCATCATGACGAGCGCGCTCAGGCCGCCCGTTTCCCGCATGCTGAGCTGCACCCGGATGCCGTGGCGCAGGGCCAGGCGGCCGACCACGAACAGGCCCATGCGCCGCGAGACGGACACGTCCACGACGGGCGGGTTCGCCAGCCGCCAGTTGGCCTCGGCCAGTTCGTCCTGGCTCATGCCGATGCCCAGGTCGTTGATCGAGACGAGCACGCCGCCCTCGACCGGCGAGCTGGTCACCTGGACCTTGCTCTCGCGAGGGGAAAACGAGATGGCGTTCTCGATGAGCTCGGCCAGCAGGTGGACGGCGTCGGTGACGGCGGGGCCGACGATGAGGGTGCCGGACGCGATCTGGATCTGTACGCGTTCGTAGTTCTCGACCTCGGAGAGCGAGGCGCGGGCGATGTCGACCAGCGGCACCGGCTCGCTCCACTTGCGCGCGGCCTCCTGGCCGGCGAGGACCAGGAGGTTCTCACTGTTGCGGCGCATGCGGGTGGCCAGGTGGTCGAGGCGGAACAGGTTGGCGAGCCGCTGCTCGTCCTCCTCGCCCTGCTCCAGGCCCTCGATGAGCTGCAGCTGCCGCTCGACGAGCGTCTGGCTGCGCCGGGAGAGGTTGACGAACATGGAATTGACGTTCGCGCGCAGCTTGGCCTCGTCACCGGCCAGCCGGATGGCCTCGCGGTGGACCTCGTCGAACGCCCGCGCCACTTCACCGATCTCGTCACGGGTGTTGACGCCGACCGACGGCATCTCGGGCACGTTGGCGCCCTCGCCGGACTCGCGCAGCAGGCGCACGGTCTCCGGCAGCCGGGTCGTGGCGACCTGCAGCGCCTCGGCGCGCAGCCGGCGCAGCGGGCGGACCAGCGAGCCCGCCACGCGGGTGGTGATGATGAGGACGAGGAGCAGCAGCACGAGGATCATCGCACCGGACATGATCGCGTTGCGCTGCTCGGTGTTGCTGAGGTCGCGGGTGCCGGCCACGATCTTGGTGGCCAGGCCGTCCTCCACCTCGCGCATGGAGTTGCCGGTCGCGGTCGTGCTCTCGACCCAGCGGCTGAGGTCGGCCCGCGTGGTGACGTCGAGGTCCCTGATCCGGTTCCTGGCGCGCACCTGGGCGAGCGCCCGCTGCCGCATGGCGTCGGCCTGGTCGACCTCCAGGCCCGTGACGGCCTGGTGGTACGCCTCCAGCTCCACGGGGTCGGCCTCCTGCTCGAAGGTGAGCTGCTCGGCCTGCTGCTTGTTCCAGGAGCCCAGGAACTCGGCCCAGTCGTCGCTGTCGAGCCGGCGCTGGACGAGCGTCACGAGGAGGATGATCTGCTGCCGCGAGACCTCTTCCTTGGCCCGCTGGAGCGCGCCGAGCGCGGCCACGTCGCCGAGGAGGGCGTCGTCGGTGACGCCGTCGCCCATGCCGCCCTGGACCGACGAGAAGACGTCGATCATGGTGGTGTAGGTGCCGATGACGGCGCGCGGCGGCACTTTGCCGGTCATGGAGGCGCGCAGGCTGTCGAGGCCGTTCAACCAGCGGTTCATGTCGGCGACGCCCTCGCGCACACGGGTCGAGTGGGCCGCGTCGATGGCCGAGGCCGTGCTGAGGACCTCCTGCTTGGCCTTGTCGGTCGCCTGCCGCTGGGTCTTGACCTGGACGAAGCGCTGGGCCTTGCTGCGGTCGGCGACGTACCACGCGGTGAGCGTGCGTTCCTTGCCCAGCTCGTGGTTGAGCGCGCCGATGCGCTGCACGAGCTCGGCGACCTGGGTGAGCCGGCGGTATTCGGCGCTGGTGCCGATGGCGTCGGCCAGCTGGATGCCGGCGAGCAGCACACCCACGACCGTGGGGATGAGGATCAGCGCGACCAGCCTTGAGCGCACACGCCAGTTCCCAAGCCGGAACCGTCCGCCTGTGTACTCCCCTGACCTCGTATGTCTGGGGTTATCCGTCCTCACTGACTCTCGCAACCTCTCGCCGGTACGTGCTCGAAAAAATCAGACACGCGTGTGGCGCATGGGATTCTGTCCGGCTGGGTAATTGGAACACAACCCGTACCAGATCGGCCAACCGAACATATCCCATCGAACACGCCCAAAGCAGCACTTCGGGGCGTCTATCGCCGTACACGTTTTCAGGCGGGCCGGAACGAATCCCGCTCGGCCGGTGCCGCGTGCTTCACCATCAGGTGCCGCGTCACCGAGTAGTCCTGCACCGCCTCCTGGCTCATGTCCTTGCCGAACCCGCTGCCCTTCACCCCACCGTGCGGCGCCTCGCTGGCGATGGGCAGATGGTCGTTGACCCAGGTCACGCCCACGTCGAGCCGATGCGACACGCGCATCGCCCGCGACACGTCGCGCGACCACACCGACGAGGCCAGGCCGTATCGGGTGTCGTTGGCCAGCCTGACGGCCTCGTCCTCGCCCTCGAACGGCAGGGCTACCAGAACAGGACCGAAAAGCTCACCCTGGACGATCTCGTTGTCTTGAGCGACCTCGCTCACAAGCGTAGGCGAATAGTAAAACCCCGGCCGGTCGATCGGCGAGCCCCCGTGCAGAACCCGCCCGCCGGACCTGCGGACGAACCCGTGGACACGGTCACGGTGCGCCGCCGAGATCAGGGGGCCGATGTCGGTCGCCGGGTCCCACGGGTCGCCGACGGTGATGTTGGCAAGAGTTGCCCGAATCGCCTCGACCGCGTCCGCGTAGACCTCGCGGGCGACGTACACGCGGGTGGCCGCCGTGCAGTCCTGCCCGCTGTTGTACGTCGCCCCCATCGCCACGCCGTGGGCCATCTCGGCCAGATCGGCGTCCTCGAAGACCAGGGCCGGGGCCTTGCCGCCGAGCTCCAGATGAACCCGTTTGAGCGTGCCCGCCGCCCCGGACATCACGGCACGGCCGGTCTCCGTCGAGCCCGTGACGCTGACCATGTCGACCCCGGGGTCGGTGACGAGCGCCTGACCGACCTGCGCGCCTCCTGTGACGGCCTGGACGAGCCCTTCCGGAGCGCCCGCCTTGGCGAACAGCTCCGCCAGCCGCAACGTCGTACGGGGCGTCTGAGGCGCGGGCTTGATCACCACCGCGTTGCCGGCGGCCACCGCCGGGCCGAGCTTCCACACGGCCATCACGAACGGGAAGTTCCACGGCGCGATCGACCCCACCACCCCGACGGGGCGGCGCGACATGACCGAGGTGTAGCCGGGGCTGAACACGCCGGCGCCCGTCCCTTCGAGCGAGCGGGCGGCGCCGGCGAAGAAGCGCAGGTTGTCGACGGCGAACGGCAGCTCGCCGTCCCTGAACACGGCGGCGGGTTTGCCGGTCTCCTCCACCTCCAGCCTGGTCAGCTCGTCGGCGTCGGCCTCCACCAGGTCGGCCAGCCGCAGCAGCAGGCGCTGGCGTTCGGCGGGGGTGGTCTGCGACCACTGCTCGAACGCCGCACGCGCCGACCGTACGGCCGTCGCCACGCCCTCCACCGGCGTGTCCGGAATTTCAGCACACGGGAGCCCGGTGGCGGGGTTGATCAGTTCACGCATCGGATGACTTCATCTCTCAGAGGTCGTGCTATTTGCCGAGCTGCTCGATCAGGTCGGCGGCCTTGCGCAGCCCGTCGCGGCGCCGGATCTCCTCGCCCGCGGCGGCCAGCTTCGCGCGCAGCCCGGTGTCGCCGAGCAGCCGCGCGACCGCACCCTTCAGCTCGTCGTCCGTGAAGGTGTAGGTCGAAAGCCTGACACCATAGCCCAACTCATCCATTCTCTGGGCATTGTCGTACTGGTCCCAGAAGAGCGGCAGCACGATCATCGGCTTGCCGAAGTGCAGCGCCTCGGTGGTCGTGTTGTTACCGCCGTGGGTGATGACAAGGTCACACAGTGGGATGATCCTAGTCTGTGGAAGGAACTCCGCGCCCCACATGTTGTCGGGAAGGTCGATCTCCCCGTGCAGCGGCCCCTTGGAGACGATGTACTGGTGCGGGGTGTCGGCCAGCACGCCGATCACCCTCCGCATCAGCTCCACGTCGGACGAGCCGAGCGACCCGAGCGAGAAGTAGATCAGCGACCCCTCGTTGCGCTCGAAGGGCAGCTCGAACGTCTCCTCCGTCTCCCGCACCGACGAGTCGAGCCGGTGCCAGGTGTCGCCCAGCGGCCGGTCGGCGGCGTAGTCGGCGATCTCGGGGTAGACGTAGAGGTTGAGGTCGCCCTCGTGGACGAAGTCGAGCTCGGGCAGCGGTTCGGTGCCCTGCGCGACGCACCACTCGTTCCAGGCCGTCCAGAGCTCCCGGTGCGTACGGTCGTACTCCGCGCGGAAGTCGTCCCACTCCGAGCGGTCGGCCGCGGGCAGCCCGGAGAAGACCGGCGCGACGTTCTCACCGCGCACCTCGAGCGGGTTGCACGAGACGATGCGGACGAATTTCTTGCCCGCCGTGACCAGCGCCGGGAACGTGAGCACGTTGTCCTCGACGATGATGTCCGGCTGCACCCGCTCGATGATGGCCTTGAGCTGCGGCTCGCAGTATTTGGCGCCGTCGATCAGCTCGGCCCAGATGGGCTTGACGACGGTCTCGAGCTGCTCGCGGGTGCTCTTGCGGTATTCGGGCGCGGTCTCGCGGATGAAGTCCGTCCAGAACTGCCCGGGGTCCTGCTCCTCGTCGCCTTCGGGCGGAGGCGCGAGGTCGACGAGGTCCTCCTCGAAGCCGAGCGCTTCGAGCTTGCCCTTCCACGACGCCTCGGCGGCGAAGACGACGCGGTGGCCGCGGCGGCGCAGGATGTCGCCGATGCCGATGCTGTTGTTGGTCGGACCGTAGGCGCTTTCTGGCATGAACAGGATGGTGAGAGACATCGTGACTCCGGAAGAGCTGAGCAATTTGAAGGGGAATTCAAAAACGCATCTAGCGTGAAGGTCAACTTAAGGGCACTATGGTCACGGCCAACTGAACAGCAGCCGAACGGGTGAAGGTGGTGGGGGTGGCTCAGCGTAAAAGCCGGAGTGACCGGCGCATCGACTTGATCGAGGCCGCGCGCAGGGCCATCATCCGCCATGGCATCGACGGAGTACAACTCTCCCACGTGGCCGAGGAGGCCGGCCTGACCTCCGGAGCCGTGCTCTACCACTACCCCGACCTCAGCGAACTGCTGGTCGAGGCGCAGCACGCCGGCATGGAACGCTTCTACGAGCTGCGGCTGCGCCGGCTCGCCGACTTCACCGATCCGGTGGAGAAGCTGGTCGTGACCATCAGGTCGGGGCTGCCGACCGGGCCGCTCGACCAGGACGTCCGCCTGCTCAACGAGCTCGGCGGAGCCGCGGGCCGCAACAGGGTCTACGGCGTGTTGCTCACCTCGCTCTATGACCGCCAGGTGTCGATGTACCAGGCGATCCTCGACACGGGGGCGGCGCTGGGGGTGTTCCGGCTGAGCGCCGGCTCGCTGACGATCGCGCGCAACCTGGTCGCGCTGGAGGACGCGTACGGCTACCGCATCACGGCCAGGCACCCGGTGATCGGCCCGGCGGAGGCTGCCGAGCTGATCCTGTCCTACGCCCGTGCGGCCACGGGCAACGACCTGTCTCACTGATCGACCGCCATGATCACGGCGTCCTCGGCGTTCCAGCGCACCCGGACCTTGGCCCCTGCCTCCACCGCGCTGGCGCCCTGGACGGCGACCAGCACCGGCTGGATCCGGCCCGGCACGTCCACGGAGATGTGCGAGACGCCGCCGTAGAAGCTGACGTCGAGGACGCTGCCGCGCAGGCCTCCCGCCTCCCTCTCGCCGACCAGCTCCACCCGCTCCGGGCGTACCGCGAGCAGGGCCTTGCCGCCCGCCGCGAGCTCGGTCATGGGCCTGCCCGCCAGCACGCCGAACTCCTCGCTCTTGAGCCCGTCGGCGTCGCCGGCGACACCCTCGAACAGGTTGTTCGCGCCGACGAAGCCCGCCACGAACGGCGATCTCGGCCGCTCGTACAGCGGGACGGGCTCGTCCACCTGGCACACGGTGCCGCTGTCGAAGACCGCGATGCGGTCGGCCAGCGACATCGCCTCCTCCTGATCGTGCGTGACGACCACGAACGTGATGCCGACGTCGTGCTGCAGCCGCTTGAGCTCCAGCTGCATGTCGGCGCGGACCTTCTTGTCCAGGGCGGACAGCGGCTCGTCGAGCAGCAGCAGGCGCGGCCGCTTGACGATGGACCGGGCCAGCGCCACCCGCTGCCGCTGGCCGCCGGAGAGCTGGGCGGGCTTGCGCGAGGCGTGCGCGGTCAGCCCGACCGTCTCCAGCACCTCGCCGACGCGCTGCTTGATCTCCTGGCGCGGCAGGCGCTCCCGCTCCAGTCCGTAGGCGACGTTCTTGGCCACGGTCATGTGCGGGAACAGCGCGTACGACTGGAACATCAGGCTGATCGGTCTCCGGTTCGGCGGCAGGGCCAGCAGGTCTTCCCCGTCGAGGGTGACCGTGCCCTGGTCGGGCGTCTCGAACCCGGCGATGATGCGCAGCAACGTGGTCTTGCCGCACCCCGACGGCCCGAGCAAGGCGAAGAACTCGCCCTGCCTGATCTCCAACGAGACGTCGTCGAGCGCGGTGACGTCGCCGAACCTGCGGGTGATTCCCTCAACCTTCAGCACTTCGTCCCTCTCCGATTCTCGTCAGACGCTGACCGATGATCACCGCTGCGAAGCTCACGAGGAGCAGGATCGCCGCCAGCGCGTTGATCTTCGGGGTCACCCCGAAACGGATCATCGAGTAGATGACGATCGGCAGCGTCGGCTCGGCGTTCCCGATCGTGAAGAAGGCGATCACGAACTCGTCCAGCGACAACGTGAACGCCAGCAGGGCCCCCGCCACGATGCCCGGCGCCAGCTGAGGCAACGTGATCTTCATGAACGTCACCACGTGCCCCGCGCCCAGGTCGCGCGAGGCCTCCTCCAGCGAGGTGTCGGCCCCGGACAGCCGGGTGCGCACCACCGCGGCCACGAACGCCATGGAGAACAGGCCGTGCGCGAGGATCACCGAGTAGTGGCCCAGCGTCAGGGCGATCACGCCGTAGAAGAGCAGCAGCCCGATCGCCAGCACCAGGTCGGGCAGCACCGCGGGCATCAGCGCGAGCGCGTCCAGAGTCTTGGACCTGGAGTGGCGCGCCAGGCCGACGGCCAGCATCGTGCCGAGCACGGTCGCGATCGCGGTCGACCCCACGGCCACGACCAGCGTGTTGATCAGGCCGTTCCTGACCCGCTCGTCCGCGGCCAGCTCGCCGTACCACTTGAGGCTGAAACCCTCGTAGGTGTACGCCGACTCGCCCGCGTTGAACGACATGACGACGAGCACGACGATCGGCAGGTAGAGGAAGACGTACGTGACCCAGAGCGGGACGAACCGCAGCGTGGGCCTACGCACGGCGGGCCATCCATGCCTGGGCCATCAGCAGCACCAGGAGCACGGCGATGAGCGCCAGCGCCAGCGTCGAGCCGAACGGCCAGTCGCGCGCCTTCAGGAACTGGTCGCGGATCAGGTTGCCGACCATGATGGACTTGTTGCCGCCGAGGATCTCGGGGATCACGAAGTTGCCGAAGCTCGGCACGAACACGAACAGGCAGCCGCTCAGCACGCCCGGGATCGTGAGCGGCAGCGTGACCTTGCGGAACGTGGTGAACGGCGAGGCGCCGAGGTTGGCCGAGGCCTCCCTGAGCTGCGGGTCGAGCCGCTCGATCGCGGCGTACAGCGGCAGCACCATGAGCGGCAGATACGAGTAGAGCAGCCCGGTGACGATCGCGCCCCGGTTGTAGAGCAGCTCATAGGGCCCGAGCCCGATCGCCGCCAGCCCGCTGTTGACCAGTCCGGGGCCGCTGAGCAGGATGATCCACGCGTAGACGCGGATGATGAAGTTGGTCCAGAACGGCAGCACGATCGCGACCAGGGCGATCGTCTTCCACTTCGGCGAGAGCCGCGCGATCGCGTACGCCGTCGGATAGCCGAGCAGCAGCGCGATGGCCGTCGTCAGGGCGGCGATGCGCAGCGAGCCGCCGACGACGCCCAGGTAGAGCGGGTCCATCAGGCGGGCGAAGTTCTCGGTGGTGAACTCGTACACCACGCCGCCGAAGCGCCCGCGCTGGAAGACGGTGTTGCTCAGCACCAGGGCCAGCGGCACCAGCAGCAGCACGACCAGATAGGTCAGCCCCGGCGACAGGAACACGAACGCCCCCAGCCGGCGTCCGCGCGACGGGGACGCCGGCCGGGCCTTGAGCTCAGATCTCACCGCTGTTACGACTGCGCCGTGACTTCCGTCGAAAGACGGGTGTACTTCGTGGACGCCTGCCCCAGGTCGACGATCGACTCGCCGTCGAGCAGCTCGTCCGGCTTGATGCCGAGCAGCGAGCCCTTCGCGACCTTCACGCGCTCCATGGCGGCCTTGTTGGGCACCTTGTAGTTGATGTTCTCGGCCGCCCAGCTGTGGTTCTCGGGGGCGAGGATGTAGTTGATGAGCGCGTGCGCGGCCTCCTTGTTCTTGGAGGACTTCATGATCACCATGGTGTCCACCCAGAGGTCGCTGCCCTCCTTCGGCACCTCGAACGCGATGTTGCCCTTCGGGTCGGTGGTCGGGCACCAGCCGTCCCACGCCTCGACCATGAGGGCCTCGCCGGACTTCAGCTTGTCGCCGAACGTCGTGTCGTCGTAGCCGAGCAGATGCGGCTTCTGGGCGAGGAGGAGCTCCTTGGCCTGCGCGATCTCCTCGTCCTTGTCGGTGTTGACCGAGTAGCCGAGCGCCTTGAGCGCGGGCAGGGCCAGCCAGCGCTCGGTGGTCATCATGGTGACCTTCTTGTCGGCCCAGGCCGGCGGCTTGAGCAGATCGTTCCAGCTGGTCGGCTTCTTCTTCACCAGGTCGGTCCGGTAACAGATGCCGGTCGTGCCCCAGGTGTAGGGCACGGAGATCTTGTTGCCCTTGTCGTAGGAGAGCTGCGTGGCCTCGGGGTAGAGGTTGGCCAGGTTGGGGATCAGCTCGGGGTGGATCGGCTCCAGCAGGCCCTGCTCGTTGAGCGCCTGGGCGTACTGGCCGGACACGAACGCCACGTCGATGCCGCTGTCGCCGGAGGCGGTCAGCTTGGCCATCGCGTCCTCATTGGTGGCGTGGAGAGCGATCTTGAGGTCCTTGACCTTCAGTTGCTCCTTGGCCTTCTTGGTGAACTCCTCGGGCAGGTAGCCGTCCCAGACCGTCACCTGGATCGACTGCTTGGTCAGGTCCGCGTTCGGCTTGAGGTCGTCGGCCGCCGCCGCGTTCGTGTCTTCTGGGCTTGTCGACGACTCACCGCCGCACGCCGCGACGGCAAGCGCGAGGCCGGCCGCCGCGAAGGCGGCCGGGAGACGACGGGTGAACCGGATACGGGACACGGCCGCTACTCCTTCTTGATTTTGCGGGGGAAGAGGGGTCGCGCGACCTTACCGGACACAGCGGACCAGATCAGGAGTGTTGCAGCAGATATCAACATGGGCAAGACTTTTTATGACATTGCTACCTGGAAGTTTGGCTATCGTGTTGAATTGGGATTCAATAGGGCCCCGGTTGATCTCTCTCGGTGAGAAGCCCTTCACCGGCCGAGATCATGGGCTCTCCACCGCGGTCGTACGGCTGCTGGACGAGGATCCGCCGCCGCCTTTCGCGGTGCGCCGTTTCCGGCCGTTGCCCAGCCTCTCGTACGAGACTGTGGATCTCCACACCGGGGTCCCAGGTGAGCGGGGTTTCGGCCCGCACGTTGACCAGACTAACTACTCCGTCGTCGTGGCCGAAAAGGTGGTAGTCAAGTGGCTGGCCCCGCCGGCGCCCCTGCCGCACCCCGCCCCGGAGATCCTCGCGCACCTCGCCCAGGCCGGCTTCAACGACACCGCTCCTCCCTACGCGGCGCTGACCGCGGTGCTGGACGGCCGCGACCATCTCCTCGCCCTGGTCACGGGCTATCTGCCCGGGGCACGGGACGGCTGGGAGTGGTGCGTCGACCAGGCCGCCGCGCCGGGCAGGGCGGACGCCACCGCCTTCGCCACCTCTCTCGGCCGCCTCGCCGCCGACCTGCACCTCGCGCTCGCCACATTGCCCCCGCCCACCGGCGGTGGCGGCCCTGACCTCGCGGCGCGGGCAGCGGGCGCGCTCGCGCAGGCCCTGGAGCTGACCGGCGGTGACGACGGTGCGTGGCTGGGCTCAAGGTCCGAGGCCATCCGGCGCGACCTGGCCCCGCTGGGCGCCCTCGCGGCGGGTCCGCGCATCAGGATCCACGGCGACCTCCACGTCGGCCAGGTCCTGCGGTGGGAGGGCGGCTACGCCGTGATCGACTTCGACGGCAACCCCACGGTCGCCGGCGCGGACCCGTACCAGCCGGCGGCGAGGGACGTCGCCCAGCTCACCACGAGCCTGGACCACGTGGCGCAGGTGGCGATCAAGCGCCGGTCCACGCCGCCCGCCGAGGCCGCCGCGTGGGCGGCCGCCGCCCGCGCCGCCCTCTTGTCGGCCTACCGGGCCCGCCTGGCCGAACGGGGCAGGCCCGACCTGCTCGACGACCGGCTGATCCGGCCGTTCGAGGTGGAGCAGGAGTGCCGGGAGCTCATCTACGCCGCCCGGCACCTGCCCCGCTGGCGCTACGCCCCCATGGGCGTTCTGCACACCTGGTATCCCGAGGAGAATGACGCGTGAATCCCGAGCTCTATCTGTCCGACCTGCGGGCCAAGCCGGAGGCGCTGCGGCGCCTCGCCGCCGCCCTGGCCGAGGACGACCCGTTCCGCGCCCTGCCCGAGGGCATCACGAGGGTGCTCTTCCTCGGCATGGGCAGTTCCCGGTACGCCGCCGGAGTGGCGGCCCTGCGCCTGCGCGCGGCCGGCGTCGACGCGTACGCCGACTACGCCTCCGCCGCCGCCACCTATCCGGCCGGGCGGGACACCTTGGTCGTGCCGATCTCCGCCACCGGCGCCAGCGGGGAGACCCTCGACGCCACGGCCAGGTACGCGGGCGGCCCCTCCCCTGTCGCCGCGCTCACCAACGCCACGGCCTCGCCGCTCGCCGAGGCGGCCGACCTGGTGATCCCCATGCACGCGGGCGAGGAGCGCGGCGGCGTCGCGTGCCGGACGTTCCAGCACACCCTGGCACTGCTGCTGCTCATGGAGGCCACGCTCACGGGGCGCGACCGCGACGTGCCCGCCCTCGTACGGCGGGCCGCCGAAGCCACCTCCGACCTGCTGGAACGCGCGGACGCCTGGCTCCCGCAGGCGCTGGAGCTGCTCGACGGCCCGCATGGGGTCTACACCGTCGCCCCCGTCGAGCGCCTGTCGTCGGCGGAGCAGTCGGCGCTGATGTTCCGCGAGGGCCCGCGCCGCCCGGCCGACGCCTGCGAGACGGGTGACTGGTCCCACGTGGACGTCTACCTCACCAAGACCCTCGACTACCGGGCCCTGCTCTACCCGGGTTCCCGCTATGACGACCAGGCCATGGACTGGGTGCGCCGGCGGGGTTCGACGGCGCTCACCGTCGGCGCGGAGGTGAAGGACGCCACGGCCGCCGTACGGTACCGGCACGACGGCGACCCCGAGGTGGCCCTGCTGACCGAGACCCTGGTGGCCGAGCTGGTGGCCGCCCACTGGTGGAGCGGCCGGTAGGTCAGCCGGCGCGCACGGTCATCGCATGCTCGACAAGCGTGATGAGGGTGCGCTTCACCGCCGGGCGCGCCCGCGCGTCCGTGCGCACGATCGGCACGTGCGGCGAGAGGGTGAGCGCCTCGCGTACCTCGCTCTCGCGGTGCGGGAACTCGCCGTTCCAGCCATTCAGGCCGACCACGAACGGGATCCGCGACTCCTCGAAGTAGTCGACGGCGGGGAAACTGTCGGCCAGACGGCGCGAGTCGACCAGCACCACGGCGCCGATGGCCCCGCGCACGAGGTCGTCCCACATGAACCAGAAGCGGTACTGGCCGGGCGTGCCGAACAGGTAGAGGATCAGGTCACCGGCCAGGGAGAGCCGCCCGAAGTCCATGGCGACGGTGGTGGTGGTCTTGCCCGGCGTGTGGCCGAGGTCGTCGATGCCCGCCGACGCGTCCGTCATGACCGCCTCGGTGGTCAGCGGCAGGATTTCGGACACGGAGCCCACGAAGGTGGTCTTGCCCACGCCGAACCCGCCCGCTACGACGATCTTCGTCGAGGTGAGCCGGTCAGAGCCTGCGAAGTCCACTCAACACCCTTTCAAGCAGTTTCTGGTCGGGGAGGCCGGCGTTCAGCTGCGGCTGGTACACCCTGACGAGCCCGTCCGCCTCCATGTCGGCGACCAGCACCCGCGCCACCCCGAGCGGGACGCCCAGCAGCGCCGAGATCTCCGCCACGGACCTCACCTGCCGGCACAGCTCGCTGATCGCCCGGTATTCGCGGGTGTAGGTCATGCCGAGCTGGGCCGAGGTCGCCGACGACACCAGGGCCTCCATGGCCAGCTGGGTGCGCGGAGCGGTCCTGCCGCCGGTGACGGCGTACATGCGGACGAGCGAGCTGCGCTCGGGCTCACCGTTATCCCACGATGCCACGATTGACTCCCATCACCACGGACGTGCGGCGGACAGCTCCGCCCGTACGGCGGGCGTGAGCACCTGGCCCGCGCGCTCCACCAGGATCGTCATCTGGTAGGCGACCAGCCCCATGTCGCAGTCGGGGGCGGCCAGCACAGCCAGGCAGGAACCGTCGCTGATCGACATCACGAGCAGCAGCCCGCGCTCCATCTCGACGAGGGTCTGGGTGACGCCTCCGCCCTCGAACACCCGCGCCGACCCGTGCGTCAGGCTCACCAGGCCCGCCGCGATGGCGGCGAGCTGGTCGGCGCGGTCCTTGGGGAAGCCCCGCGAATAGGCCATCGGCAGCCCGTCGGCGGAGACGACCACGGCGTGCGCGACGCCGGGCACCTCTTCGACGAAGCCGGTGACCAGCCAGTTGATGTCCCTGGCGGCCTGGCTAAGCTCCTTCATGAGTCCTCCTCGAGCTCGGCACGGCCCTTGCGCACGCCCTGCTGGTAACTGGCCAGCCTGGAACGCAGCCGATCAGGGGACAGCGGTGGAGCGGGAGCTGGAGCGGGCGCCGGATTTGCGGCACCCGGTACCAGATTCGCCTTCGGCGTCCTTTTCGGCAAGCCCGAGTTCGTGGTGCCGCCCTGGGCAGGCTCCGAGGTCGCGCCCGCGGCCTGCCATCCCTGGTCGGCGGGTGAGCTCCAGGAGTCCTCGCGGTGGTCGGCGGTGGGCGCCGCCTTGCTGAACCAGCTGCTCCCCTCGACGGCGGTGTAGATGGGCAGGAACTCCTCCTGCGACGGCCCCGGCAGGTCGGGCGGCGTCCCGGCCGCACGGGTGCGCGGCGCGTCCAGGCCGGCCGGCGGGCCGAACCACGACGACGGCTCGGCCGCCATGGGAGCGTCGTCGAACGAGGGATGCCCCGGCGGAGGTCCGGTCAGGAAGGCGGGCGACGGGGTGTGAACGGGCGCCGCGTACGACTCGGCGGTCCCGAAGGACGACGTGTGCACCTGCGCCTGCCTGGGCACCTGGACCCGGCCCGGCGCGGGCACGGCGCTCGGCACCTCGGTGAGCAACATCGGCGGGATCAGCACCATGGCGGTCAGGCCGCCGATGTCCTGCGCCCGCAGCTGCACCCTGACGGTGTGCCGCAACGCCAGCCGGCCCACCACGAACAGGCCCATGCGGCGCGACACCGACACGTCCACGACCGGCGGGTTGGCCAGTCGCCAGTTGGCCTCGGCCAGCTCGTCGGCGTTCATGCCGATCCCCCGGTCGGTGACCGACAACATCAGGCTGCCCTCGTCGATGCGGCTGCTGGAGATGATGACCTTGGTGTCCCTGGAGGAGAAGGAGACGGCGTTCTCGACCAGCTCCGCGAGCAGGTGCACCACGTCGGTGACGGCCTGGCCCGCGATCGCGACGTCCGACTCGACCTGGACGCCGACCCGGTCGTAGCTCTCCACCTCGCCCAGCGCCGCCCGTACGATGTCCATCAGCTCGACCGGCTCGCTCCACTTGCGCGCGGCCTCCTGACCGGCCAGGACGAGCAGGTTCTCGCTGTTGCGGCGCATGCGGGTGGCCAGGTGGTCGAGCTTGAACAGGTCGCCGAGCCGGGCGTCGTCGCGCTCGCCGCGCTCCAGCCGCTCGATCAGCGTGAGCTGCCGCTCGACCAGTGTCTGGCTGCGCCTGGACAGGTTGACGAACATGGCGTTGACGTTGGAGCGCAGCCGCGCCTCGTCGCCCGCCAGCCGTACGGCCTCGCGGTGCACCTCGTCGAACGCGCGCGCGACCTCGCCCACCTCGTCCTTGGAGAAGATGCCGATGGGCGGTACCTCGGCGTTGACCGCTCCGTCGCGCGACTCGCGCAGGTGCTGCACGAAGTCGGGCAGCCGCCGGCCCGCGATCTCCAGCGCCTCGCCGCGGAGGCGGCGCAGGGGGCGTACGAGCGACCTGGCCACGCCGGTGGTGATCAGCAGCACGGCGACCAGCAGCGCGAGCACCGCGCCCGCGGTCACGAACGCCTTGCTCCGCTCGTCCGCGCTGAGCGCCTCGCTGCGTGCCACGATCCCCTGGGCCTGGCGCCGCTCGACCGTGCGCATGGAGTCGACGACCACGGCGGCGCCGTCGTGCCACTCCTTGGCGTCGTCGCGCCTGGCCTGGTCGAGCCCGCGCAGTGGCAGCTCGTTGGTGGCCCTGATCAGCACCAGCTCGCGCAGGAACAGCATGCGGTCGGCGGATCTGCCGTTGACGGTCTCGTCGAAGAAGCGGCGTTCCTCGGCGGTGGCCTCCTCGGCGAAGCCCTTGCGCTCGTTGGCCTCCTTGGACTGCTCACCGAGGAATCTCTTGAGCTGGTCAGGGTCGAACGCGCCCTCCACCAGCACGATCGTGACCAGCGCCTGCTGGTAGGAGACGCTCTCCTTGGCCCTGGCGAGACCGTCGAGCATGCGGGTCTGGCGGAACAACTCGTCGTCGACGCTGCCCTTGATCAGCTCGTTGTGCACGGACAGCAGGTCGGCGATCACCGTCGTGTAGAGCTCGACGGCAGGGCCGGGCAGCAGGTTGGCGTCGAGGGCCTGCGCGCGCAGGGCGTTCAGGTCGTTCAGGCGGGTGAGCAGGGTCTCGATCTGGTCCGCGGTGCGGCCGGTCGCGTCGCCCAGCACGGACTGCGCGAGGCCGCGTACCTCTTTGACGGACTGGTCGACCTGGCCCATCTGGGTGCGTACGGCGTTCAGCTCGTCCGCGGGCCGGTCGCGCGCGATGTACCACGCCGTTCTGGCCCGTTCGGCGGACACCTGGTGGGTGAGCTCGCCGAGCTCCGCCGACATCCGGGCGAACAGGTTCGTACGGGCGTAGTCGGTGGCGGCGGAGGTCGAGGCGAGCACCTGGACACCGCCCAGCAGTACGGCGGCGGCCGTCGGGATGAGGATGAGCGCGACCAGACGCGCACGCACGCGCCAGTTGCGCAGCCGCCAGCCGCTCTTGCCGGCCTGCCTCTCGCCCAGCTCTGTACTCACCGAACGCACCTCGCCCGAATCGGCGTATATGAGGGGGCATGCACCCCGGGGGATATCAGCAAGTGCGGGTAATTGGAACACATCCCATACAGGACGGCCAATCGAACTTAACGCGACAAAAGTCGAGTCGTGTGACACATGAGGATAGAACTTTGGATCCCACGCGGGAAGCACCCTGGGCGGGAAAGTAACCCACATCTAGATAGATGTCCGCCAATGAGTGGTTAGTACGTTTCAGCACATAACACGGAAGCCGCACCGTGATCTCTGGAGTGTCACAGCGTTGAGAATGGCGCTAATCACCACATATGTTGAGCGACGTCAATACGAGGAGGCGAGTGTGGGCGATTCTCACAGCGCGGCCATCACCGTCGAAGGCCTTTGGAAGATCTTCGGGCCCAAGGCGCAGAAAGTGCTGGACAGCGAGGACAGACATCTCGACCCCGCCGCGCTGCGAGAGAAGACCGGCTGCACCGCCGCCGTCAGGGACGTCGGTTTCGAAGTGCGCCCCGGCGAGGTCTTCGTGGTCATGGGGCTGTCCGGCAGCGGCAAGTCGACACTCGTACGCTGCCTCACGCGGCTCATCGAACCCAGCGCGGGCGAGATCAGGATCGGCGGCGAGGACATCGGCCGCGCCTCGCCCGCCCGGCTCCGCGAGATCCGGCGGCACCAGGTCAGCATGGTCTTCCAGCACTTCGGCCTGCTGCCGCACCGCAAGGTGATCGACAACGTCGCGTACGGGCTGGAGATCCAGGGCACCCCCAGGGCCGCCAGGCACGAGCGGGCCGCGGAGATCCTCACCTTGGTCGGCCTCGACGGCCACGCCGACGCCTACCCCGACCAGCTCTCCGGCGGCATGCAGCAGCGGGTCGGGCTGGCCCGCGCACTGGCCGTGGACCCGCAGGTGATGTTGTTCGACGAGCCGTTCAGTGCGCTCGACCCGCTGATCAGGCGCGACATGCAGGCCGAGGTCATCCGCCTGCACCGGGAGGTCGGCAAGACGATGGTGTTCATCACGCACGACCTGTCGGAGGCGCTCAAGCTGGGCGAGCGGATCGCGATCATGCGTGCGGGCTCGATCGTGCAGCTCGGCACCGCGGAGGAGCTGGTGGGCGCGCCCGCCGACGACTACGTGGCCGACTTCGTGCGCGACGTGCCGAGAAGCCACGTGCTGACGCTGCGCTGGCTCTGCCGGCCGCCCGAGCCCGGCGAGTCGCTGGACGGGCCGGAGCTGCCGGTCTCCACGGTCATCAAGGACGCCATCGCCGCCTCCTCCGCCTCCGCCCGGCCGATCAGGGTCGTGGACGGCGGCGAGCTGGCGGGCGTCGTGGACCGGGTCGACCTGCTGTCGTTCCTGTCGGGTCTGGAGCGCCCCGTGCGAGCGGGCGCATGAGCAGCGCCACGGCCGTCGGCACGCCCTCCCGTCTCGGCCTGCCGAGATGGGCGGCGCCGGCGGGGGCGGCGGTGGTGTTCGCGGCGGCGTACCTGGTCTTCCGCGACACGGCGACGCTGCCGCACAGCAGGGAGGCGGCGCCGTTCCTGGCCGTCACCGAGCTGCGCGAGTGGATCGACGACAACAGGAACGACAACCCGCTCTTCCTGTACTTCCTCAACTACATCAGGCTCTTCGTCGGCGGGCTCTTCGACGCCTTCCACACCGTCCTGTACGCGCTCGGCTGGCCCGGCATCACCGGCGCCATGGGCGCGCTCGGCTGGCTGGCCGGCGGCCGGTGGATCGCGGCGCTGGCGGTGGGCGGCGTGAGCGCGTTCGGCCTGCTCGGCCTCTGGGAGTCGAGCGTCGACACGCTGGCCCTGGTCGCGGTCGCGGTGCTGCTGTCGCTGGCCGTCGGCATCCCGCTGGGCGTGTGGGCGGGACTCTCCGGCCGGGTGCGCAGGGCACTGACGCCGGTTCTCGACGTCATGCAGATCATGCCGACGTTCGCGTATCTGGCGCCGCTCGCACTGTTCTTCCACATCGGCGCGCCCGCCGGCGCCATCGCGACGATGATCTACGCGATCCCGCCCGCCATCCGCATCACCGCCCTGGCCGTCTCGGGGGTCTCCCCCACGGCGGTCGAGGCGTCCGCCTCGCTGGGCGCCACGGGCCGGCAGACGTTGTTCAAGGTCTACCTGCCGCTGGCCAGGTCCACGATGGCGCTGGCGGTCAACCAGACGATCATGATGGCGCTGTCCATGGTCGTCATCGCGAACCTGATCTCGGCCCCTGGGCTGGGCGGCGACATCATCCGCGGCCTGTCGCGGGCGCAGGTCGGCATCATGCTCCCGGCGGGCGTGGCCGTGGTGATCATGGCGGTGATGCTCGACCGGATGACGATGGCGCTCGCCCGCCGGGACGCGCACGCCACCACCTCCCGGCTCGACCTCGCCGGGGCGGGGCTGCTGGCGGTGGCCGGGCTCGCGCTCATCCCCGTGCTGCCGCGCGTCTGGCCGGAGAACCTGACCGTCAACGTCGTGGCGCAGGTGAACGACGCCGTCCGCTGGGCCGAGACGAACTGGTACCCGGTGACGACGTTCATCAAGGACGCCACCACCCGGGTGCTGCTCAACCCGCTGGAGTCACTGCTCACCTCGGCCCCCTGGTGGCTGGTGGCGCTCGCCGTGCTGGCGGCCGCCTGGCGGGTGAGCGGGCTGCGTCCCGCGCTGACGGCTCTGGCCTGCCTGCTCGCCATCGCGCTGCTCGGCCTGTGGGAGCACAGCATGATGACGATGAGCACCGTGGCCGTCGCGGTGCTCGCCACGCTGGCCATCGGCCTGCTGCTCGGGGTGGCCGCGGCCCGCTCGCCGCGCTTCTCGGCCGTGCAGCGACCCGTGCTCGACGCCGCGCAGACCATGCCCGCGTTCGTCTACCTGCTGCCGGCGCTGGCGCTCTTCGGCACCACCAGGTTCACCGCGATCTTCGCCTCCGTCATCTTCGCCGTCCCGCCGGTCGTACGCCTGGTCGAGGACGGCATCAGGGCCGTGCCCGCCACGGTCGTCGAGGCCGCCGCCTCGGCCGGCTCGACCCCGCGCCAGCTGCTGTGGAAGGTGCAGTTGCCGATGGCCAGGAGGGCCATCCTGCTCGCGGCCAACCAGGGCATCGTGATGACGCTGGCCATGGTCGTCATCGGCGGCCTGGTCGGGGCGGGCGCGCTCGGCTACGACGTGGTCCTCGGCTTCTCCCAGCGGACCGACTTCGGCATGGGCTTCGTGGCGGGCATCGCCACGGTGCTCCTCGGAGTCATGCTCGACCGCATCACGCAGGGCGCCGACAGGCGCTCTTCCCCCCGAAAAAGGAAGTTCACATGAAGATTCGCCTGCTCGCAGGCCTTCTCGCCCTAGGGCTCACCGCGATGGGCTGCGGCGGAGCCACGGTCGACACCTCGACCGGCTCGGCCGCTCCCGACGCCGGCGCCAGTGCCTCCGGCACCACCGCCGGCACGGTGAAGATCGCCATCAACCCGTGGGTCGGGTACGAGGCCAGCGCCAACGTCGTGGCGTACCTGTTGAAGAACGAGCTCGGCTACGAGGTCGAGCTGCCCGAGATCAAGGAGCAACTGGCCTGGGAGGGCTTCGAGACCGGCGACGTCGACGTCATCATCGAGAACTGGGGGCACCCCGATCTGAAGAAACAGTTCATCGAGGAGAAGAAGGTCGCCGTCGAGGCGGGCTCCACCGGTAACAAGGGCGTCATCGGCTGGTACATCCCCAAGTGGATGGCCGACGAGCACCCCGGCATCACCGACTGGAAGAACCTCAACAAGTACGCCGAGCTGTTCGAGACCTCCGAGTCGGGCGACAAGGGCCAGCTGCTGTTCGGCGACCCGTCGTACGT
Organism: Nonomuraea sp. K271; assembly: GCF_009908215.1. Lineage (NCBI taxonomy): Bacteria > Bacillati > Actinomycetota > Actinomycetes > Streptosporangiales > Streptosporangiaceae > Nonomuraea > Nonomuraea sp. K271. Next base: position 36,798 of record NZ_JAAAHR010000008.1, read on the forward strand.
CAGCAACGAGGCCGCGTTGATCAAGAACCTCAAGCTCGACTACAAGATCGTCACCGGCGGCAGCGAGGCGGCCCTGATCAAGGGCGCCCAGCAGGCGCAGGCGCAGAAGAAGCCGCTGCTGTTCTACTTCTGGGACCCGCACTGGCTGTTCAGCCAGACCGAGCTGGTCCGGGTCAACCTGCCTCCCTACACCGAGGGTTGCGACGCCGACCCGAAGAAGGTGGCCTGCGACTACCCGGAGATGGACCTCGACAAGATCGTCAGCAAGAGGTTCGCCGACACCGGCGGCAAGGCGTACGAGCTGATCAAGAACTTCACCTGGACCAACGAGGACCAGAACGCCGTCGCCGACGACATGACCAACAACGGCATGACCGGCGAGGAGGCCGCCAAGAAGTGGATCGAGGCCAATCCCGCCAAGTGGCAGGCGTGGATCCCCAAGTAGCCCCTCGATGACCCGGGCCCCCGCACGCGGGGCCCGGGCACGGAGACCTCTCATGCGAATGAAGACGCTCGTCGGGCCGCTGGTCGCGGCCCTGCTCCTGGCGGCCTGCTCCAGCGAGGAGCCCGACTCGGCCACCGTGTCCAAGGGCACGGTCAACATCGACGTCCACGCCTGGGTGGGGTACGAGGCCCAGGCGGCCGTGCTGGCGTACCTGCTCGAACACGAGCTGGGATACACGGTGAAGACGCGCAAGGCGGCGGAGGAGCAATCCTGGCGCGACTTCGCATCCGGCAAGGTGGACGTGATCGTCGAGAACTGGGGACACAACGATCTGAAGAAAGAGTTCATCGAGGAGAAGAAGGTCGCCCTGTCGGCCGGGCTCACGGGGAACAAGGGAGTGATCGGCTGGTACGTCCCCGAATGGATGGCCAAAAAATACCCCGACATTACGGACTACCGAAACCTCAATAAGTACGCGCGCCTCTTCCGAACGGAGAAGACGGGAAATGCCGGACAGATCCTGGACGGTGATCCCTCGTTCGTCACCAACGACGAAGCACTCGTCAAGAACCTCAACCTCGATTACAAGGTCGTCTACTCGGGCAGCGAAGAGGAACTGATCAAGGCGGCCCAGTCCGCGACGAGGAATCGGACGCCCTTGCTCATGTATTTCTACGAACCGCAATGGCTGTTCACCAAGGTGAAACTCGTCAAGGTCGCGCTGCCCGCGTACGCGGTGGGCTGCGACGAGGTCCCGGCCAAGGTCGCCTGCGACTATCCGCCCTATCTGCTCGACAAGATCGTCAGCCGGCGGTTCGCGGAGACCGGCGGGCGGGCGTACGAGCTGGTCCGCAACTTCAACTGGACCAACGACGACCAGAACACCGTGGCCAGTGACATGATCAACGAGAGGCTGACCGCCGAGCAGGCGGCCGAGCGGTGGGTCGCCGAGAACAAGATCGTGTGGAAGGACTGGATACCCCGTTGAGGTACGACTACGTCATCGTGGGAGGCGGCAGCGCGGGCTGCGCCCTGGCCAACCGGCTCAGCGCCGACCCCTCGACGTCCGTGCTGGTGCTGGAGGCCGGCAGGCCCGACTACCTGTGGGACGTGTTCATCCACATGCCCGCCGCGCTGATGTTCCCGATCGGCAGCCGCTTCTACGACTGGAAGTACGAGTCCGAGCCCGAGCCGCACATGAACGGCCGCCGTGTCTACCACGCCCGCGGCAAGGTGCTGGGCGGCTCCAGCAGCATCAACGGCATGATCTTCCAGCGCGGCAACCCGCTCGACTACGAACGATGGGCAGCCGATCCCGGCATGGAGCGTTGGGACCACGCGCACTGCCTGCCCTACTTCAAACGCATGGAGACCTGCCTGGCCGAGCCCGACACCGACTTCCGCGGCGGCGACGGCCCCCTCAAGCTCGAACGCGGCCCGGCCCGAGGACCCCTCTTCGAGGCCTTCTTCGAGGCCGTGCAGCAGGCCGGCCATCCGCTCACCGACGACGTGAACGGCTACCGCCAGGAGGGCTTCGCCGCCTTCGACCGCAACGTGCACCGCGGCCGCCGGCTCAGCGCCGCCCGCGCCTACCTGCACCCCGTACGCCGCCGGCGCAATCTCACGGTCAGGACCCGCGCCTTCGTGGCGCGGGTGCTCTTCGACGGCACCAGGGCCGTCGGCGTGCGCTGCGACGGCGAACGCATCGAGGCGGGCGAGGTCATCCTGAGCTCCGGCGCCGTCAACACCCCGCAACTCCTGCAACTGTCAGGCGTCGGCCCGCGCGCCCTTCTGGAGCCCCTGGGCGTGCCGATGGTGCACGACCTGCCCGGCGTGGGCGAGAACCTGCAGGACCACCTGGAGGTGTACGTCCAGCACGGCTGCAGGCAGCCGGTCTCGCAGCAGCCGTCGCTTGCCAGGTGGCGCAGGCCCCTCATCGGCGCCGACTGGCTCTTCCGCAGGAGCGGCCCGGGGGCCACCAACCACTTCGAGGCCGGCGGCTTCATCCGCTCCAACGACGACGTGGCCTACCCCAACCTGATGTTCCACTTCCTGCCGATCGCGGTGCGCTACGACGGCTCCGCCCCGGCCGGCGGCCACGGCTACCAGGTGCACATCGGCCCGATGTACTCCGACGCCAGGGGCTCGGTGCGGATCACGTCGGCCGACCCCCGAGCCAAGCCCGCGCTGCGCTTCAACTACCTCTCCACCGACCAGGACCGCCGCGAGTGGGTGGAGGCCGTCAGGCACACCAGGACCATCCTGTCCCAGCCCGCCTGGGCCGACCTCGACGCCGGCGAACTGTCCCCCGGCCCCGCCGTGCAGAGCGACGAGGACATCCTCGACTGGGTGGCCAGGGACGCCGAGACCGCGCTCCACCCCTCCTGCACCTGCAAGATGGGCACTGACGAGACGGCGGTGGTGGACCCGGAAACGATGCGCGTGCACGGCCTCGACGGGCTGCGCGTGGTGGACGCCTCGGCGATGCCGTACGTCACCAACGGCAACATCTACGCCCCGGTCATGATGCTCGCCGAGAAGGCGGCCGACCTCATCCTCGGCAACACCCCGTTACCTCCGGATCCCGTGGAGTTCTACCGCCACCCGCGGCCGCCGGATTAGGGCTATCTGCCCCACAACGCACTGATCGGCAGCGCCGTCAGCCGATCGCCGAAAGAGAGCGACCGTCTTCCCGTGTACAGCACGAACCCGTGGACGAACTGCTCCCCCAGCGAGTCTCTGAGCTGGAGCAAGCCCTTGACCGACAACGACTGCCGTACGGTGTACCGTACGATGGTGACCGTCGAGTACTCGGGCAAGGGCGACCCGGCGCGCAGCCTGGCGCTGCTCTGGCGCACCGGCGAGCGGGCCAGCCGCAAGGGCAAGCCGGAGCTGAGCGTCGACCGCATCGTGCGCGCCGCCATCGAGGTGGCCGACGCGGAGGGCCTGCAGGCGCTGTCCATGCGCCGCGTGGCCGAGCGGCTGGGCGTCGGGACGATGTCGCTCTACACGTACGTGCCCGGCAAACCGGAACTGTTCGACGTCATACTGGACACCGTCTACGGCGAGACCTCCAGGCCGGAGGACGTGCCCGGCGGCTGGCGGGGCCGGCTGGAGCAGATCGCCAGGGAGAACTGGGCCCTCTACCTGCGCCACCCGTGGCTGCTGCAGGTGGCGACGAGCCGCCCGGTGCTCGGCCCGAACGTCACCGCGAAGTACGACTACGAACTGCGCGCGATCGACGGGATCGGGCTGACGGACGTGGAGATGGACTCGGTGATCACCCTGATCACCGGTTTCGTGCACGGCACGGCCCGCGGGGCGGTGGAGGCGGCGCAGGCCGAGACCCGGACGGGCATGACCGACGAACAGTGGTGGGCCGCGCACTCGCCCTTCCTCGGCAGGATCGCCGACGTCGACCGCTATCCCACGGCGACCCGGGTGGGGCAGGCGGTGGGTGAGGAGCTCAACGCCGCCTACAGCGCCGAGCACGCCTTCGAGTTCGGCCTCCAGCGTGTGCTCGACGGCATCGAGGCGCTGGTGAACAGCCGGGCCGCCGAGGGCGGTCAGGCGCCGGACAACGCCCGCTCGTAGGCCGGCAGCGTGCCTGCAGCGGCTTGGCCCGTCCCACCATCCGGGGCAGCAGCAGCAACGTCATGATCCCCGCGGCCTGGTCGCCGAGCTGGTCGAGGACCTGAGGACGGCCTCCGGAGCCGCCGCGCTCGACCGCTTCGCCGGCGAGCTCAAGTCGCACTTCGCCTACGAGGAGGAGCAGCTCGTGCCGGTGCTCGAACTCGCTCGTCGACGTGCCGTGGAGCCCGCGGGAGCGCTAGCGCACGGGCGCGGAGCGCAGCCGTACGACGTGCTCGACCAGCGAGATCAGCGTCGACTTGACCGACTCGCGGTTGCGGGCGTCGGTGCGTACGATCGGCACCTGCGGCGACAGCGCCAGCGCCTCCCTGACCTCCTGGTCGGAGTGCGGAAACTGGCCCTCCCAGCCGTTGATGCCGATCACGAACGGCAGCTTGGCCTCTTCGAAGTAGTCGATGGCCGGGAAGCTGTCGGCCAGGCGGCGGGTGTCGAGCAGCACCACGGCGCCGATCGCGCCACGCACCAGGTCGTCCCACATGAACCAGAACCGATGCTGCCCCGGCGTGCCGAACAGGTAGAGGATCAGGTCACGGTCCAGCGACAGACGGCCGAAGTCCATCGCCACGGTCGTGGTCTGCTTGTTGGGCGTCATACCGAGGTCGTCGATGCCGGCGGACGCGTCGGTCATCACCGCTTCCGTGGTGAGCGGGAGGATCTCGGACACCGCCCCCACGAACGTCGTCTTGCCGACGCCGAAGCCTCCCGCGACGACGATCTTGGTCGACGTGAGGCCGGGGCTAGAGCCTGCGTAGTCCACTGAGCACCCTTTCGAGCATGTTGAGGTCTGGCTGTCCCTCGGTGAGGTGTGGCTGGTGCAGGCGGACAAGCCCTTCATCGGACATGTCCGCCACGAGCACCCTGGCGACACCCAGGGGGACGCGGAGCAGGGCCGAGATCTCGGCGACCGACCGGAACGTCCTGCACAACTGCATGATGGCCTCCTGCTCCGGGGTGAGCAGGGCCATCTCGTCGTCCGCGATCGACATGGACGAGATCAACGTCTCCATCGCGAGGTGATAGCGGGGCTCGGATCGTCCGCCGGTCACCGCGTAAGGGCGGAACAGGGGCTCGTCGTCCCCGGCCCCGTCAACGCCGTACACGACCCTCTCCCATCAGTTCGTCACCGCGTCCTGGCCGCCTGAAGCTCCGCGCGCAGGGCCGGCGTGAGCGCCTGTCCCGCCCGGTCCACCAGCAGCGTCATCTGGTACGCCACGAGCCCCATGTCGCAGTCGGGCGCGGCCAGCACCGTGAGCACGGAACCGTCGCTGATCGCCATGACCAGGAGCAGTCCACGCTGCATCTCGACGACGGTCTGCGTCACAGACCCGCCCTCGAAGACCCTGGACGCGCCCACCGTCAGGCTCAGCAGGCCGGCGGAGACCGCGGCGAGCTGGTCGGCCCTGTCGGGTGGAAAGCCCTCCGACGCCGCCAGGCACAGGCCGTCGGCCGAGACGACGACAGCGTGCGCCACACCTGGCGTGTTGCGGACGAAGTCGGTGATCAGCCAGTCGAAGCGATGTGCCTCATGGCTCAGGGTTGTCACGCACCCTCCCCAGCGGGACGCTTACTCACTCTTGTTCCTCCTGTCCACGAACTTCCTGGCGGGCCCGTCGCATCCCCTGCTGAAAACCGGCCATCCGGCTGCGCATCCGGTCTGCGGAGACCGGGGGCGCGGGCGCCTGCCGTCGCGGCTGCTGTTGCTGCGGTGCCGCCGGGCCGGCCGCCGTGCCGGGAACCAGATTCGCCTTGGGAGTGCGTTTCGGAAGCCCGGCGGCGGTGATGCCACCGAGACTCGGCTCGCTCGCGGCGGCCGCCGCCTGCCAGCCGGCATCGGCGGCGGTTCGCCACGCTTCCTCACCAGAGCGTACGGCCTGCGCCGGCGTGGCATCGCCGCCGCCCTCCGCCTGCGCCGCCTGATCCTCCGGCGGTCTGCGGAACCACGCCGACTCCACCGACGCGAAGATCGGCAGGAAGTCCTCCTGCTCCGCAGGCGACACCCCGGCCGAGGGGGCCGGGTCGGGCCTGCGCACGTCGTTCGTGGGGTACGACTGGGACGGCGGCGTCTGGAACGCGCCATTTCCTGATCGCGCGGAGCCCTGGCTCGGGTACGACGGGAAGGTCCCGGAGTCGAACGAGGCCGGGTGCCTGCGGTAGGAACCGCCGTCGGTGTCGGCGGTGAAGCCGTTGACGCCCGCCCTGCCGGGGTCGGAAGGGTGCGAACCGAACGCCGGCCCGGGCGTCCCCGGCGCGCTGTCGTACGTGCCCGGGCCGCCGTGCCTGGGCGCTCCACCGAGCCGGCCGGCGGTGCCGGGGCGGGGGGCGCCCGGGTCGAAGGAGTCGAAGCTGCCGAACGACCGGAACGTCCCGTTCGAGGCGGGCTGACCGGCCTGGCCGGGCACACTTACCTGGCCCGGCACACCCACCTGGCCCGGCACACCCACCTGGCCCGGCACGCCCGCCTGACCCGGCACGGTCCCGCCGCCGAACGCCGGGCGCTGCGGCAGCGGCTGCTGCGCGCCGTCGGCGATCAGCGCGGGCGGCAGCAGCACCATGGCGATCAGCCCCGACCCCTCGCCCTTCCTGAGCTGCACCCTGATGCCGTGGCGCAGCGCCAGCCGGCCGACCACGAACAAGCCCATGCGCCGGGACACCGACACGTCCACGACCGGGGGCTCGGCCAGGCGGCGGTTGGCCTCGGCCAGCTCGTCCTCGGTCATGCTGATGCCGGTGTCGGTCACCGACACCAGCGCGCCGCCGCCCTCGATGAGGCTGCTGGTGACCGTGACCTGGGAGTTGTTCGGGCTGAACTGGATGGCGTTCTCGACCAGCTCGGCGACCAGGTGGACCAGGTCGTTGGCGGCGCTGCCGACCACCGAGGTGGCCCGGTGCACCTTGACCTGGACACGCTCGTAGCCTTCGACCTCCGACAGCGCGGCGCGTACGACGTCGACCAGCTTGGCCGGCTGGCTGCGCCGGCGGGTGGCCTCGTGGCCGGCGAGGACCAGCAGGTTCTCGGAGTTGCGGCGCATGCGGGTGGCCAGGTGGTCGAGCTTGAACAGGTCGGCCAGCCGGGCGCCGTCCTGCTCGCCCTTCTCCAGGCCGTCGATCAGCGAGATCTGCCGCTCGACCAGCGTCTGGGTGCGGCGCGAGAGGTTGACGAACATCGAGCTGATGTTGCTGCGCAGCTCGGCCTCCTCGCCCGCCAGCCGCACGGCCTGCCGGTGCACCTGGTCGAAGGCCCTGGCCACCTCGCCGATCTCGTCGTTGCCCTCGACCTCGATGGGGCGTACCTCGCCGGCGGAGCCCTCGCCGCTGACGCGCAGCCGCCGGACCACGTCGGGCAGCCGGAAGCCGGCGATCTCCAGCGCCTCGGTGCGCAGACGGCGCAGCGGGCCGACCATGGAGCGGGCGATGGCCACGGTGAGGAGCAGGACGAGCAGCAGCAGCGCCACGATGAGCACTCCCGCGATGACCGCGTTGCGGATCTCCGCGCTGCGCAGTTCCTGGCTGCGCAGGCCTACCTTGCCGGCCAGGTCCTCCTCGATGCCGTGGAGCACGTCGATGGTGGTCGTGTTCTGCTTGAACCACTGCTCGCGGTCGCCCGTGGCGGAGATCAGGTTCTCGGTGATCCGCGCCCCCGGCGACCGGCCGCTGACCAGTGTGATCGCGCGCGCCTTGGTGAGCTGGACGTTGACGTACTCCTCGGTGCCGGTCAGCCGCCTGGACAACGTGAGCCCGACGTCGGGGCCGGCCTCCGCGCCGACGGCGGCGATGTCGCTCTGCTGGCGGGCGTTGGAGGCGATGAACGCCTCGACCTCGTCGGCGCCCACCCGCTGGGTGTTGTAGGACGCCTGGAGCAGCTGGACGCGCTGCCGGGAGACCTCCTCCTTGGCCGAGGCGAGGGCGCTGAGCGCGCGGAACTGCCCGATGATCTGCGAGTCGTCCGAGAGCAGGCTCAGCTCGTCGTGCAGCCTGAGGAGGGTGTCGGTGAGGAAGTCGTAGCGTACGGTGTCGGTCCGGCCCTCCTCCCGGATCTGGGCCAGCCGGCTCAGGTCGTATTTCGCCTGGTCGGCGGCCTTGACGATGCGAGGGCCGTAAGACGCGTCCATCGTGGCGAGGTCGGAGCGCACGGTCTTGACCAGGGTGTCGACGGCGGCCTTGCGCTGCTCCAGCGGGGCGGCGAGCTTCTTGCGCACGGCGCGGCTCGCGCCCGCCCAGCCGGCGGTGTCACGCTCCAGCCCGATCGCCTGCACGAGGTCGCGAAGGCGCCCGGCCTGCTCGGCGCCGATGGCCGTGCGGTCGTAGACGCCGATGCTCTGCACCGACTCGACCACCCGCGCTCCCCCGAGCACGACGCCGGCGATGGTGGGCACCAGGATGAGCGCGGTGAGCCGCCACCGCACGCGCCAGTTACGCAAGCCGAAGCGTGGCAGTGACCGCCGTTCGCGGTCCCGCTGCGCGGCTGGGCCGCCGCCGGAGTTCCCCGTAGTCACTGCTTCCGCTACCCCTCAATCGTCCCCTCAGTCAACGAGCCCTCAAGTCGTCCACAAGGTATCCACAGCATCCGACTTACCAGGCATTTCGGACACCATTGTTACAAAGGTGTCCGCCAGTCGTGTGCTGTTGGTTATCTCAGTGCGGCAAGCACCTGATCGCGGACTTGGACCCTCTGCGCGTCGTCGCGGAGGGGGCGACCGGCGCGATCCACAACGTAGAAAACGTCCACCGCCTCCGCGCCGAGAGTCTCCACGCGAGCGGCCCTCACGTCAAGACCGCACTCACCGAACGCCCGTCCGATGCGCCACAGCAGCCCCGGCCTGTCATGAGCCCTGACTTCCACCACGGTGGCGGTCGCCGAGGCGTCGTCCACCAACGTCACGCGGGGTGGAGCGACGGGCACACGAGGCGGCCTCATCGACCGCGTACGGCGGGCCAGCCGCTGCTCGATGTCAAGACGCCCAGCAAGGACGAGACGGAGATCCGCCTCCAGCGTCGCGGGGTCGGGCGGCGAGCCGTACTCGGGGATGACGGAGAACTCGATCACGGCCGTGGACCCCGCGGAGGCGGCCGAGGCGGAGCGTACGACGAGCCGGTGCGCCGCCAGCACGCCCGCGGCGCTCCACAGCAACCCCATCCGGTCGGGGGCGACGACCGTGACCGCTCCCCCGTGGACGCGGACGGCCCCGCCGCCGTGCCGGGCGAGCGACGCCTGCTCGGACGAGAGCACGGGCGGCCTCGGCGGAGGCGAACCGGCCAGCACCGACCTGACACGGCGTACGAGGTCGGCGACGAGCCCCGCCTTCCAGGCGTTCCACGCGGCCGGGCCGGTCGCGTGACCGTCGGCCACCGCCAGGGCGGCCAGCAGGTCGAGCACCTCCCGCGTGCCGACCGTCGCCGCGACCTTCTCGATCGTGACGGGATCGTCGAGGTCCCTGCGGGTGGCGGTCTCCGGCAGCAGCAGGTGGTGGCGGACGACGGTCGCGAGGATCTCCACGTCGGCCGGGGGCAGGCCGATGCGCGTGGCGATGTCGCGGACCACGACCTCGCCCGTCGCCGAGTGGTCGCCGGGCCAGCCCTTGCCGATGTCGTGCAGCAGCGCCCCGATCAGCAGCAGGTCGGGGCGGGCGACCTCGCGGGTGTGGCCGGCGGCGTTCGCGGCGGCTTCGATCAGGTGCCGGTCGACCGTGAACCGGTGGATCGGATTGCGCTGGGGACGGTGGCGTACGCGCTCCCAGTCAGGAAGCAGCTTGACAAGGATGCCCGCCTGGTCGAGCTCCTCCCACACGGGCACGGCGGCGCGGCCCGCGCCGAGGATCGACACCAGCGCGTCGCGCGCCTCCTCGGGCCACGGCACCGGCATCGGCGGCGACTGAGCAGCCAGAACGGAGACCGTGGCGGGCGCGAGGGGCAGCCCCGAGTCGGCCGCCGCGGCGGCGGCCCGCAGCACCAGCACGGGATCCCGGCGCGGGTCGACCCCCCTGGCGAGCACGACCTCGCCGCCGTGTTCGACCACGCCGTCCGCCAGCGGGCGGCGGCCCCGGGGAGCGGGGCCTGACAGGACCCTGTCAACGGTGCGCCAGGTGGTGTCGAACGCGTGGGAGACCGTACGGCCCGCCTCGGCGAGCCTGCGCATCAGCGCCTCGGCGTCGAGCAGCCCGAGCAGCCCCGCCACCGCGTCCTGCTCCTGCAGCACCAGCCGGTCGGTGCCGCGGCCGGTGACGACGTGCAGCGCGTGCCGCACGTCGAGGATGAGCTCGTACGCCTCCCGCGCCCTGGGGCCGGGCGCCGAGGCGACCCAGGCGGCGGCCACCGCCTGCATGGCCTGGACGTCGCGGAGCCCGCCGCGGCCGTCCCTCAGGTCGGGTTCGAGCAGGAAGGCCAGCTCGCCGCTGGCGCGGGCCCGCTGGTCCGCGGCGGCGCGCAACTCGCCGAGCCGGCGCCGGGAGTCGGCCCGCCACTCGGCGAGCACCGCCTCCCTGGCCTTGCGGGTCAGCTCGGGATCGCCCGCCACGTGCCTGGCCTGGATGAGGCCGAGCACGGCCTTCAGGTCCTGCCGCGCGACGGCCACCGCTTCCTCGACCGTGCGCACGGAATGGTCGAGGTTGACCGCCGAGTCCCAGATCGGATACCAGATCCGGTCGGCGATCCTGGCGACGTCGGCCCGCCCGTTGTGCAGCAGGACGAGGTCGAGGTCGCTGCCGGGGGCCAGCTCGCCCCTGCCCAGGCTCCCGACGGCGACCAGAGAGGCGTGCTCGCCGCCGCCGGCCGTACGGAAGAGATCCTTGAGCCAGCGGTCGGTGTCCGCGGCCCGCTCCTTGCGCGCCGCGGCGTACGAACGGGCCTCGCCCCTCACTCCTGTGCCCCCTTGCCGAGCTCCGCCCGGACCCCGTCGTCCGGGCGTCGCCTGGGTTCCATCACAGGGCCTCCGGGCCCCTCTCTCCCGTGCGGACGCGGACGACGGTGTCCACGGGCACGGACCAGACCTTGCCGTCGCCGATCTTGCCGGTGTGCGCGGCCTTGACGATGACGTCGATCACGTCCTCGGTGTCGTCCTCTTCGGCGAGGACCTCGATCCTGACCTTCGGCACCAGGTCGACCTGGTACTCGGCGCCGCGGTAGACCTCGGTGTGGCCGCGCTGCCGGCCGTAGCCGCTCGCCTCGCTGACCGTCATGCCCTTGATGCCGAACTGCTCGAGCGCCGCCTTGACGTCATCCAGCTTGAAGGGCTTGACGATCGCCGTGATGAGCCTCATGCGTCCACCTTCTTCGTGACAGGAGCGGTGACGGGGCCGTTGGACGAGCTCACGCCGGAGGCGTGAACGGTGCCGAGGTCGTAGCCCGTCTCGGCGTGGGTGGTGATGTCGACGCCGGTGACCTCGTCCTCGGAGGAGATGCGGAAGCCGAGGGTCTTGTGGATGATCGTGCCGATGATCCACGTGATGACGAAGGAGTAGGCGCCGACCGCGACCGGGCCGAGCACCTGCAGGCCGAGCTGCCCGAAGCCGCCTCCGTAGAACAGGCCCTCGCTCTGCTGGTCCGTGGCGGGGTAGGCGGCCAGGAAGCCGAGGGCGACGGCGCCGACCACGCCGCCCACCAGGTGCACGCCGACCACGTCGAGCGAGTCGTCGTAGCCGAGCCGGTACTTCAGGCCGACGGCGTAGGCGCAGGCCGCGCCGGCCAGCAGGCCGATCACCATCGCGGCCCAGGGGTCGACGAAACCACAGGCCGGGGTGATGGCGACCAGACCGGCGACCGCGCCGGAGGCGGCGCCCAGGCTGGTGGCGTGCCCGTCGCGCAGCTTCTCCACGAGGAGCCAGGCGCCTACGGCGACCGCGGTGGCGACCTGCGTGTTGATGAAGGCCAGACCGGTGATGCCGTCCACGGCGAGCTCGGAGCCGGCGTTGAAGCCGAACCAGCCGAACCACAGCAGGGCCGCGCCGAGCAGCACCAGCGTCAGGTTGTGCGGCCGCATCGGCTCCTTGCGCCAGCCCTGCCGCCTGCCGAGCACCAGGGCGAGCGCGAGCGCCGCCGCTCCTGCGTTGATGTGCACGACGGTGCCGCCGGCGAAGTCCTCGATGCCCATGGTGTTGAGCCAGCCGGTGCCCCACACCCAGTGCGCGACCGGGAAGTAGACGACCGTGGCCCAGATGACGGTGAAGAGCACCCACGCCCCGAACTTCGCCCGATCCGCGATCGCGCCGCTGATCAGCGCGACCGTGATGATCGCGAAGGTCATCTGGAACATGGAGAAGACGAGGCTCGGCATGCCGGTGCCGTCGTCCGCGGTGGCGGTGTCGACCAGACCCTGCAGGCCCAGGGCGTCGAAACCGCCGACGAAGGTGTTGAGGGCCGAGCTGGGGTTGTCGGTGAAGGCCAGCGAGTGCCCGAAGAGCATCCAGGTGATGGTGACGGTGACGATGGCGCCGAACGACATCATCATCATGTTCAGGACGCTCTTGGCCCTGGTCATGCCTCCGTAAAAGAACGCGAGGCCCGGAGTCATCAACAGCACCAGTGCGGCGGCCGTGAGCATCCAGGCAGTCGTGCCGCTATCGATCTCCACGACGCGACCCTCCTTACATGTGACGTGTGGCCACAGCGTGTTCGGCTGGGGTTTCGTGGCTCGACCAGGTGTGTTTCACATTCGTGAATCTCGCCGTACGGGTGTTTCGGGCGAGTTTCGGCCTTTTCACAGCAACGGTTACGGCACGGCACTAATGAGGCGTGGAATACTTAGGCTTGCCTTACCTAATCGATCAAGGAATGCCCATGCGTCTTCGCCTGGCCCTCGCCGCCACGCTCTCCTTCGCCCTCGTCGCCTGCGGTAGTTCCACCTCCTCCCAGGAGGCCGGTCCCACGCGGACCGTCAAGCACGCCATGGGCGAGACCGACGTGCCCATGAACCCCAAGCGGGTGGTGGTGCTCGACACCGACAAGCTCGACACCATGGTCTCGCTCGGCCTCACGCCCGTGGGGGCCGCGCAGGCCTCCCAGAACCAGACCTGGCCCGACTACCTCGGCCCCACGCTCAACACCACCAAGGCCGTGGGCACCCTCCAGGAGCTGAACCTCGAAGCCATCATGGCGCTCCGGCCCGACCTCATCCTCGGCTCCAAGTTCCGGCAGGCCCCCTTCTACGACAAGCTCAGCAAGATCGCACCCACCGTCTTCACCGAGCGCGTCGGCATCACCTGGAAGGACAACTTCCTGCTCGACGCCGAAGCGCTCGGCAAGAAGGAACAGGCCGCGCGACTGCTGTCGGACTACGAGAAGCGGGCCAAGGACGTCGGCGCCAAGTTCGCCAAGCTCGAGGTGAGCATCGTGCGCTTCATGCCCACCGAGATCCGCATGTACGGGCCCGAGTCCTTCAGCGGCATCGTGCTGGGCGACGCCGCCATCCCGCGGCCCGAGACGCAACTGCTGAAGGACCAGGACGACAAACGGTTCGGCAAGCTCAGCCAGGAGAACATCGCCAGGGCCGACGGCGACGCGATCTTCTACAGCGCGTACGGCGAGGCCGCCGCCAAGTCACAGGCCACGGTCACCGCCGGCCCTCTGTGGAATAACCTCAAGGCCGTCACCTCGGGCAACGCCCACAACGTGGACGACGAGATCTGGATGACCGGCATCGGCGTCACCGCCGCCGGCAAGATCCTCGACGACCTCGACGAACACCTCACCCCGCTGGTGTGACCCGATCGCCCTTCCTTGACCGGACCGGGCCGCAGCACCCGCGCGTCAACCCCGACCTCACGATCTGCTGGGTGCGCGGGTGTCTGCCGGCGTGCGGCGGTCCCTGAGAAAAGCCTTCCGGGAACCCCCTCGGGCTGAGCGCCGCACTGCGTGCCTACGGCCCGCTCGACCCGCCGTAGACCACGTGGCCTGTCCACGGTGGGGACATCAGGCGGCGGCGGTGGCCATCTTGCGGAGGCGGGCCAGGGCGTCGCGCTCGATGCGGCGGGCGCGGTCGCGGCCGATGCCGTAACGTTCGCCGACCTCCGTGAGCGTGTGCTCGCGCCCGTCGAGCAGACCGTAGCGCCAGCGCAGCATCTCGCTCGTGACGCCCTCCAGCCCGGTCAGCCATTCGTCCAGCCGCTCGCGCTCCAGGATGTCGATGGCCTGCTGCTCCGGGTCGGCCCAGGTCTCGTCGGCGATCATGTCACCCAGCTCGGTCTCGTCCTCGTCTCCCACCCCGAGCTGCAGCGAGACCGGGTCGGACGCCCACCGCCGCAGCTCACGCACCCGCTCGATCGGCAGGTCGAGAATCTCGGCCAGCTCGTCGTCGGTCGGCTCGGCGTCGAACTCCGCCAGGATGTCGCGCCGCACGCGCATCAACCGGGTCATCTGCTCGCCCGCGTGCGTGGGCAGCCGCACCGGCCGCGCCTGCTCGTGGATCGCCCGCCCCACCGACTGCCTGATCCACCACGTCGCGTAGGTGGAGAACTTGTAGCCCCGCCGGTAGTCGAACTTCTCCACGGCGCGGACCAGGCCGAGATTGCCCTCCTGCACCAGGTCGATGAGCGGCATCCCCCGGCCTGAGTATTTCCTGGCCACCGCCACCACCAGGCGCAGGTTGGCCTGGATGAACTCGTCTTTGGCCCGCTGGCCGGAAATGGCCAGGCGCTCCAGCTCCTCGTCCGCCGCGTCCCCGATGCGCGGCTCCGAGCCCCCGCTGTCGAGCAACTGCTCGGCGAAGAGACCCGCCTCTATCCGCTTGGCGAGCTCCACCTCTTCCTCCGCCGTGAGCAGGGGGACCCGGCCGATCTCGGCCAGATAGGTCCCCAGCAGGTCGCGATCGGCGACATGCTGCTCCTGCGTGCGACTCCCCGTAGGCCTTGCCATCCCCAGGCACCTCGTTCCCGCAGCTGCGTTCCCTACCGGGCCAACGTCCGGCCAGAAGCAAAGATTCCCTAAAGCACTACGTCGGAGGGAGGGTTCTGGATGTCCTCCTCAAGGAGGAGGCCACCGTGAAACACCTGGTGGACAAGGGGAACGCCAGGTCGGTAGGCCAGATGCACATAGGAGGGGGCGTCGAGGACGACGATGTCCGCGCGGGCTCCGCGCCGCAACCAACCTACGTCCGTACGCCGCAACGCGCGTGCCCCGCCGTACGTGGCCGCCCTGATGGCCTCCAGCGGCGTCATCCGCATCTCGCGTACGGCCAGCGCCACGCAGAACGCCATCGACGACGTGAACGACGACCCCGGGTTGCAGTCGGTCGCCAGCGCCACCGTCGCGCCCGCGTCGAGCAGCCGCCGCGCGTCCGGGTACGGCGAGCGCGTGGAGAACTCCGCCCCCGGCAGCAGCGTCGCCACGGTGCCCGAGGAGGCCAACGCGTCCACGTCGGCCGCCGTGAGGTGGGTGCAGTGGTCGGCGGAGGCGGCCCCGAGCTCGCAGGCGATCCGCACGCCCGGCCCCTCGGTCAGCTGGTTGGCGTGCACCCGCGCCCCGAGCCCCGCTTTCACCCCCGCCGTGAGGATCTCCCGGGTCTGGTCGCCGTCGAAGGCCCCGCGCTCGCAGAACACGTCCACCCACTTCGCGTAGGGGGCGCACGCCTCGAGCATCTCCCCGGCGACCAGCCGCACGTACGCGTCGGCGTCCACGCCGGAAGGCACCACGTGCGCCCCGAGGAAGGTGGTCTCGTCGGTCAGCACGGTGGCGATCTCCAGGCAGCGGCGCTCGTCCTCGACGGACAGCCCGTAGCCGCTCTTGATCTCCACGGTGGTCGTGCCCTGCGCGAGCATCTCGTTGACCAGGCCGAAGGCGTGGGTGGCCAGCTCGGCGTCCCCCGCGTCGCGCGTGGCGGCGACCGTGGTCCTGATGCCGCCTCCCGTGTAGGGCTCGCCGGACATGCGGGCCTGGAACTCCGCGGTCCTGTCACCGGCGAAGACCAGGTGGGCGTGGCTGTCGACGAAGCCGGGGATGACGGCCCTGCCCCCGGCGTCCACACGCGCGTCGGCGTCCTGCGCCCGGCTCGCGGGCCCGGCCCAGGCGACCAGGCCGTCCTCGATGACGAGCGCCGCGTCGGGAATCTCCTCGCGTTCCGGGTCGCCGGTGTACAGGAGCCCGATCCCGTCGATCAGCGTCGTGCCCGTCATGGGTTCCTCCTGAGTGTCGGTTGTCGCCGGCCCGAGCGGTCAGCGCAGGGCGGCGATCGCCTCGATGAGCATGGGACCGACGTCGCCGAGCACGTGGCGGCCCTCGGTGACCACGCGCCGGCCGCCGGAGACGACCGCGTGCACGTCGGCCGCCGTGGCCGCGTACACCACGGCCTCCAGCCCCCGCGCGCCCGCCGTGCGCACGGAGTCGAGGCGTACGGACACGAGGTCGGCCCACGCGCCCGGCACGAGCAGGCCCGCGCCGGGGAAGCCGAGCGAGGTGTGGCCCGTGACGGTGGCGGCGGTGAGCAGCTCGTCCGCGCGCCAGTGGCCGCGCGTGTGGGTGGCAAGCCGCTCGTCCAGCTCGACCGCCCTGGCCTCCTCGAACAGGTCGATCACGGCGTGGCTGTCCGAGCCGAGCGTGATCGAGGCTCCCCGGTCGGCCGCCGCCCTGGCCGGTCCGACGCCGTCGGCGAGGTCGCGTTCGGTGGTGGGGCACATGCAGACGTAGGAGCCCGACTGGCCGAGCAGCTCGATGTCCACGTCGGTCAGGTGGGTGGCGTGCACGGCGGTCGAGCGCGGCCCCAGCACGCCCCGCTCGTGCAGCACCTGGACGGGCGTGGCCGCGTACATCTCGATGCAGGCCGTGTTCTCCGCCTGCTGCTCGGAGACGTGCACGTGCAGCGGCGCCGCGTTGCGGTGGGAGAACTCCGCCACGACCGGCATCTGCTCGGGCGGCACCGCGCGCACCGAGTGGATGGCCGCGCCGATCTCCACGTCTGGCTGCCCGTCGTACGCCGCCACCAGCTCCTCCGCCCTGGTCTCCCAGCCTTCGGCGTCGCCGTCGGTGAAGCGCAGCTGCGTGTCCGTCAGCGGCGCGCCGATGCCTCCCGACAGGTAGCAGGTGTCGAGCAGCGCGATGCGCAGACCGGCGTCGCGGGCCGCCTGGATCAGGGCGTGGCCCATCGCGTTCGGGTCGTCGTAGGGCCGGCCGTCCTCGCCGTGGTGCAGGTAGTGGAACTCGCCCACGCACGTCACCCCGGCCAGCGCCATCTCCGCGTATACGGCCCTCGCCAGGCGCAGGTAGGAGCCGGGGTCCAGCTTGCCGGCCACCGCGTACATCCGCTCGCGCCAGGTCCAGAAGTCGCCCTGGCCCTCCTGGGCGCTGCCGCGCAGCGCGCGGTGGAAGGCGTGGGAGTGGGCGTTGGCCAGGCCGGGGACGGTGAGTCCTGCCAGCCGCTCCGCCGATCCCGGCGGGCCCTGGCTGATGCGCGCGATCCTCACACCCTCGATCTCGACGAGCACGCCGTCGGTGACGCCTTCGGGCAGCCAGGCCTGCTCACACCAGTACACGTGGGAGGCTCTGCCCCCCGCGACCCCCCTGAAAGCCTCCGCGGTCTCCCCGGAAGGCCCTCCGCTCCCCGCCCTCATCAGGACCTCGGCTTCGTCTCGGTCAGCGACACAGATCCTCCAGCACGTTCGCGAGTGCCTCGACTCCCGCCTCGCAGTCTGCCTGTTCGGCGTACTCGTCGGGCGAGTGGGACACGCCGGTGGGGTTCCTGACGAACACCATGGCGCTCGGGACGCCCGCCGTCGCGAGGATTCCCGCGTCGTGCCCGGCTCCTGTCGCCAGGATCGGCGCGGGCGTGTCGCCTCCGGCGGTCCTGGCCAGCCGGTCGCGCAGGGCCGCGTCGAAGTCGACGACCGGCGTCCACGACTCCTCCCGTACGCCGGCCGCCGCCTCGGCCGTCAGGTCCGCGACGAGGGCGCGTACGGCCCTCTCGTCGGCGCCGCGCGCGTCGAGCCAGGCCGAGACGAGACCGGGGATGGCATTGGCGTTGCCGGGCGAGACGCGGACCTTGCCCACCGTGGCCACCACGCCGTGCCGCGCCGCCAGCTCGCGCGCGGCCAGCACCATGCGGGCGAACGGCAGCATCGGATCGTCGCGGTCGGCCAGCCGGGTGGTGCCCGCGTGGTCGGCCCGGCCGCGGAAGTCGAAGCGCCAGCGGCCGTGCGGCCAGATCGCCCCGGCCACGCCCACGGAGCGGCCCTCGGTGACGAGAGCGCGGCCCTGCTCCACGTGGAGCTCGACGAACGTGCCGATCATGGCGAGCGTCTCGTCGTCACGCCCCGCGGCGTGGGGTTCGCGGCCGGCCCTGGTCATGACGTCGGCCAGCGTGTCGCCGTCGTCGTCCTTGAGCGAGAGCGCCCGCTCGGGGTCGAGCAGGCCGGTGAGCAGCCGCGACCCCATGCAGGGGACGCCGAACCTCGCGCCCTCCTCGTCGGTGAAGCAGGCGACCCCGACGGGCACGGCCGGGGTGAGGCCGCGCGCTCTCAGCAGGTCGAGCGCGGCGAAGGCCGAGACGACGCCGAGCGGCCCGTCGTACGCGCCGCCCTGGCGCACCGAGTCGAGGTGGCTGCCCGTGACCACGCCGGGCCGCCGCGGCGAGGGGTCGCCCCACCATCCCCACAGGTTGCCGTTGCGGTCCTCCCGCAGGGCGAGGCCCCTTCGCCGCGCCTCGCCCGCGAACCATTCGCGGAGTTCGAGGTCCGCGGACGACCACGCGTCCCTGACGTAGCCGCCGGTCGCCGGGTCGCGTCCTACGTGAGCGAGTGGTTCGAGCATGACCCCACTGTAGTGAATGGCTCCATTCAGTCCCGCGGGCGGATGGTCAGCTCGGTGAGGTGGGCGTCGGGACCAGCGGTGACGGCGGCCAGCACGGCCCGCGCCACGCTCTCCGGCGTCAGATATCGCTCCGGCTCGAACTCCCCGCCCTCGAACTCGCGCACGCCGCGCTGCATGTCGGTGGCCGTCCGGCCGGGATAGACCGTGGTGACCCGAAGCCCGGGCTCCTCCAGGCGCAGCGCGTCGGCGAGGGCCTTCAACGCGAACTTGCTGGCGGAGTAGGAGCCCCAGCTCGGGTTGACCCGCTGGCCGGAGCCCGAGTTGACACAGACGACGTGGCCGCCGGCCCGCCGGAGCGCGGGCAGGAGCAGCCTGGTCAGCTCGGCGACGGCGACGACGTTGACGTCCATCGTCCTGCGCCATACGTCGGCGGGCTGGTCGGCGATCCGGCCGAGCTCGCTGATCCCCGCGCTGTGCACGAGCACGTCGAGCCGCTCGACGTGCTCGACGTCGGCCTGCGTGACCCGGGTCAGCTCGACCGGCCACGGCCGCGCGCCGGGCAGCTCGGCCGCCATCGCGGCGAGCGCCGCCTCGTCACGGCCGCCCAGCATGACGTCGTGCGTCGGGGCCAGGGCTTCGGCGACGGCCGCGCCGACACCCCGGGAAGCGCCGGTGACCAGCGCCGTTGGTCGTTCACTCATGAGCCCAGCCTATTGACCTTGACGGATGCTCAAGTTTGTACTCAAACTTGAGTACATGTCCTCCACCCGCATCCTCATCCTCGGCGCGCTGCTCGACGAACCCATGAACGGTTACGGCGTGCGCCGGCGACTGGAAACCATGAACGTCGACCGCTGGGCCAACGTGGCCTTCGGCTCGATCTACCACGGGCTGGCCAAGATGGCCGACGAGGGCCTGCTGGAGGTCGTCGAGGCCGGCAAGGGCGGCAAGGGCGTCTACGCGATCACCGATGTCGGCCGCGCGGAGTTCCACCGCCTCTTGCTGCATGCCTGGCACGAGGTGCGACCGATCATCGACCCCTTCCAGGTCGCGCTGACATTCATGGACCGGCTGGAAAAGCAGGAGATTCTGGACGCCCTCTATGGCAGGATGCGTCAGCTCACAACGAGCGTGGAGACCTTCGGACACATCTTCGGCTCCAAACAGCGTTTCGGCACCCCCCGGCATGTGGACGAGAACCTCCGCCTGACCCAAGCCATGCTGCAGACCCAGCTCGACTGGGTGGAGCAGGCGATCGGGCGGGTTGAGGCGGACGAGTTGCCCTAGAAAGAGCGGGAATTCTTATGATCATCCAGGCAGACGGCCTGCGCAAAAGCTTCACCACCAAGAGCAGGAAGGGCACACAGACCGTCGAGGCCGTACGCGGCGTCGGTCTCGAGGTGAAGAAGGGCGAGATCTTCGGCGTGCTCGGCCCCAACGGCGCCGGCAAGACCACGACGATCCGCATGCTCTCCACGTTGATCGCCCCCGACGCGGGCACGGCCGTCATCGCGGGCCACGACCTGCTCAAGCACCCCGCCGCCGTACGCCGCAACCTCGGCTACGTGAGCCAGGCCGGCGGCGTGGAGGACACCACGAGCGCCAGGGCCCAGGTCGTGATGGCCGCCAGGATCCACGACGTGGCCGACCCGAAGCAGGCGGCCGCCGAGGTGCTGGAACGTTTCGACCTGACCGAGATGGCCGACCGCCCGGGCCGTACGCTCTCCGGCGGGCAGAAGCGGCGGGTGGCCATCGCGATCGGGCTGGTGCACAGCCCGCCGCTGCTCTTTCTCGACGAGCCCACCACCGGCCTCGACCCGCAGAACCGCGCCAACCTGTGGGAGCGCATCAGGCAACTGCGCGAGGCGGGCACGAGCGTGCTGCTCAGCACCCACTACCTCGACGAGGCCGACGCGCTGTGCGACCGGCTGATGATCGTCGACCACGGCGAGGTCGTGGCGGAGGGAACCCCCGGCGACCTCAAGCGGCAGGTGTCCGGCGACGTGATCACGCTCAGGGCCGACGACCTGGAGAAGGCCGCCGGCACACTCAAGCCGATGGCCCGCGAGATCCGTGTCGACGAGGACGTGCTGCGCGTCTACGTCGACGACGGCGAGCACACGCTGCCCGCGCTGCTGCGGGCGCTGGAGGGGCAGGGCGTCGGGCTGAGCTCGATCGCGCTCGACAGATCCACCCTCGACGACGTGTTCCTGGCCAAGACCGGCCGCACCCTTCGTGACGCCGGAGCCGAATCATGATCCGCCACACCGTCCTGTTCACCGGCTACGAGTTGAAGAAGTCGTTCAGCAACCCCATCTGGCCGCTGTTCGGCATGATCCAGCCGGTGCTCTACCTCCTGATGTTCGCGCCGCTGCTCAAAACCATGACGCCGGGCGGCACGACCACCGACGCGCTGCGCATGTTCACCCCGGCGGCGATGATGATGATCGCGGTGTTCGGGTCGTTGTTCTCCGGGTTCGGCCTGATCGCCGAACTGCGCAACGGCTCGCTCGAACGTTACGCCGTCAGCCCCGCGTGGCGGCCGGCCATCGTGCTCGGCCGGGTGGCCAAGGACATGGTCGTGCTGGTGTGCCAGGCGATCCTGGTGCTGGTCGTGGCGATGGCGATGGGCGTGCGCATCGGGGTCGTCGAGCTGGTGCTGGTGTTGCTGCTCATGGCGGCCACGGGGTTGTTCGCCTCGGGGTTGTCGCAGGGGCTGGCGCTGACCGTTCGCGACGAGAACGGCATGTCGCAGACGCTCAATCTGTTCATGTTGCCGATCATGCTGCTGGCCGGGTTGTTCGTGCCGATCTCTTTCGCGCCCGACTGGATGAAGACGCTGGCCCCGGTCAACCCGCTCTATCACGCGGTCGAGGCGGGGCGTGCGTTGTTCGCGGGCCGGCTGTCCGACTCGTCGATCCCGGTCGCGTTCGGGCTGTTCCTCGTGCTGGCGGTGCTCACCACGATCTGGTCGATGCGCTCGCTACGCAGGATCGCCGGTTAGGAACGTGCCGGTCTGGTCGGTCATCCGCTCATACTCCTCCAGCCGCGCCTGGGTGCGCAGCGGCGCCGCGTCGGCGATGGCCTCCACCAGGGCCATCGCCAGGGCGAGCGGCGCCGCGTGGGAGTCGAACACGAGGCGGTCGCCGACAGGGGCGTCCAGCACGACCTCCGCCGGGAAGGTGGCCCTGTCGGTGATGGCGGCAACCCGCAGGCCCAGCTTCTCGGCGTACTCCAGCGCCTGGACCGCTTCGACGGGATATCTCGGCAGCACCACGGCCACCACCCACTCGGCCCCCGCCCGGCGGGCCGCGTGCAGCCCGTCGGCCAGCTCCGACCCGCCGTGCGTGAGCAGCCGCACGTCGGGGTGGATGCGGCGGGCGTAGTAGGCGAAAGTGGTGGCCAGCCCGCAGGAGACCCGCAGCCCCACCACCGGCAGCGGCTCGGTGGCGGCCAGCTGCTCGCCCAGCTCCTTCAGAGGGAAGGCCGGCAGCCGTTCCCTGACGAGCGCGAGGTTGCGGATCTCGGCGTCGATGGCGCCGCGCAGCAGGCTCTCCTGAGGCGCGTGCGGCCCGCCGCCCAGCACCAGCGGCCGCAGCGCCTGCCGCAGCTCGGGATATCCGGCGAACCCCAGCACCATCGCGAACCTCGTCACCGAGGGCTGGCTCACCCCGGCCCGCTCGGCCAGCTCGACGCTGGACAGGAAGATCGCCTCGTCGAGGTGCTCACTGAGGTAGTGGGCGATCCTGCGCTGCACGGGCGACAACCGCCGGCCGTCCAGCAGCACGCTCAGCCCACCGTGATATCCGTCCGCCACGCCACCTCCAACGTCACCGGCCCCGCGTTCTCATCCCTCACCCTGGTCACAGAGGGGTCAGGACTCCCGCATCGGGACGCGCACGCCGCGGTCGGCGGCCACCTGGGCGGCCTCCTCGTAGCCGGCGTCCACGTGCCGCATGACGCCGGTGCCCGGGTCGTTGGTCAGCACGCGGTCGAGCTTCTCCGCCGCCAGCGCGGTGCCGTCGGCCACCGTGACCTGGCCGGCGTGGATCGAACGCCCGATGCCGACCCCGCCGCCGTGGTGGATGGACACCCAGGCGGCCCCCGAGGCGGTGTTGAGCATGGCGTTGAGCAGCGGCCAGTCGGCGATCGCGTCGGACCCGTCGGCCATGGCCTCCGTCTCGCGGTAGGGGGAGGCCACCGACCCGCTGTCCAGGTGGTCACGCCCGATCACGACGGGCGCCTTGAGCTCGCCCGAGGCCACCATGTCGTTGAACCGCTCGCCCGCGACGTTGCGCTCGCCGTAGCCCAGCCAGCAGATGCGCGCGGGCAGGCCCTGGAAGTGCACCTTCTCGCCGGCCTTGCTGATCCACCTGGCCAGCGCCTCGTTCTCGGGGAAGAGCTCCAGGATCGCCCGGTCGGTCGCGGCGATGTCGGCCGGATCGCCGCTCAGCGCCGCCCACCGGAACGGGCCCTTGCCCGCGCAGAACAGCGGCCGGATGTACGCCGGCACGAACCCGGGGAAGTCGAACGCCCGCTCGTAGCCGGCCAGCCTGGCCTCGCCGCGGATCGAGTTGCCGTAGTCGAACACCTCCGCGCCGGCGTCCTTGAAGCCCACCATGGCGGTGACGTGCCGGGCCATCGAGGCCCGCGCCCGCTCGGTGAACCCGGCCGGGTCCTTGTCACGCTCGGCCGCCATGTCCTCGAAGGCGACCCCCTCCGGGAGGTACATCAGCGGGTCGTGGGCCGAGGTCTGGTCCGTGACGATGTCGATCTCCGCGCCACGCGCCAGCAGGTCGGGCACCGCCTCCGCGGCGTTGGCCACCACCCCGATCGACAGCGGCCCGCGGGCGTCGCGCGCCTCGTAGGCCAGCCGCAGCGCCTCGTCCAGCGACTCCGCGGCCACGTCGAGGTAGCGGTGCTCGATGCGGCGGGTGACCGAGCGCGGGTCGCAGTCGACGCAGATGGCGACGCCGCCGTTCATGGTGACGGCGAGCGGCTGGGCGCCGCCCATCCCGCCGAGCCCGGCCGTCAGCGTGATCGTCCCGGCCAGCGAGCCGCCGAAGCGCTTGTCGGCGACCGCCGCGAACGTCTCGTACGTGCCCTGGAGAATGCCCTGCGTGCCGATGTAGATCCACGAGCCGGCGGTCATCTGCCCGTACATGGTGAGCCCGGCCGCCTCCAGCCGCCGGAACTCCTCCCAGTTCGCCCAGTCGGGCACCAGGTTGGAGTTGGCGATGAGCACGCGGGGCGCCCACTCGTGGGTGCGGAACACGCCCACGGGGCGCCCCGACTGCACCAGCAGGGTCTCGTCGCCCTCGAGCGTCGTCAGCGTCCTGACCAGCGCGTCGAACGACGGCCAGTCACGTGCGGCGCGGCCCGAGCCGCCGTAGACGACCAGTTGCTCGGGGTGCTCGGCGACCTCCGGGTCCAGGTTGTTCTGGAGCATGCGGAGCGCCGCCTCCTGCGGCCACCCCTTGGCGGTGATCGTCGTGCCTCGCGGCGCGCGCACGCTGCGGCTCATGGTGACCCTCCTGAATGAGAGCATTCATCTATGTCACCCGCAGACTACATCGCTCAACTCACCAGGAACTGGGTGGCGGCCAGCTCGCGATAGAGGTCGTCCAGGCCGACCAGCTCGTCGTGCGTGCCGACCGCGCGCACGCCCCCGCTCTCCATGACCACGATCCGGTCGGCGTTGGTCACCGTGGACAGGCGGTGCGCGATGACCAGCACCGTGGTCTCCGCGGCCACCTCGGCGATGACCTCGCGCAGCCGCAGCTCGTTGACCGCGTCGAGTTGGGAGGTGGCCTCGTCGAGCAGCAGCAGCCTGGGCTTGCGCAGCAGCGCCCTGGCGATGGCGACGCGCTGCCGCTCGCCGCCCGACAGCAGCACGCCGCGGTGCCCGACCGCCGTCTCCAGCCCTTCGGGCAGCCTGGCCACCAGGTCGTCGAGCCGGGTGCGGGCGAGCGCGCGGCGCAGTTCCTCGTCGGTGGCGTCCACGGCGGCGAACAGCAGGTTCTCCCGCAGCGTGCCGGCCAGTACGGGGGCGTCCTGCTCGACGTAGCCGAGCACGGCGCGCAGCTCGCCGAGCGGCCAGTCGCGGATGTCGCGCCCGCCGATCCTGATGGTCCCGCCCTGGTGGTCGTAGAAGCGTTCGAGCAGGGCGAACACCGTCGACTTCCCCGCTCCCGACGGCCCCACCAGCGCGGTCAGGCCGCCGGGCGGCACCTCGAAGGTGACGCCGTCGTGCACGATCGGCCGGTCGTCGCCGTAGCGGAAGACCACGTCCTCGAACGTCACCCCGACCGGCTCCACGCTGCCCCGGGCGACGCGGACCGGCTCGGTCGGCTCCGCCGGCAGCCCCTCGATCTCCTTGATCCGCTTGAGCGCGGCGAGCCCCTGCTGGAGCTGCACCCCGCCCTGGACGAGCTGCCCGATCGGCGGCACGAGGTAGAACAGGTACAGCAGGAACGCGATCAGCGACGACACCTCCAGCGCACCGGAGGCCACCCGCGAGCCGCCGACGCCCAGCACGCACAGGAACGCGATCTGCACCGCCATCCACGTCGCGACTCCCGCGAGCGAGGTCCACCCGGCGACCTGCAGCCCCCTGTCGCGGGCGCGCACCGCCGCCTCGCCGACCTCGGCGATCTCGCGCTCCTCTGCGCCGCTGGCCTTCACCGTCCGGTACGCCTGCAACGCCCGGTCCAGCACGGCCCCCATTTCGCCCACGGCCTCCTGGGCGTGCGTCTGGGCCCGCCGGATCTTCGGCATGATCAACGCGACCAGCGCGCCGATCACGACCACCACGAGCAGCGTGATCAGCAGCAGCACGCCGTCCATGGCCGCCATCATGACGATGGCCCCGACCAGCATGAAAGCCGCGCTCACCGACTCGACGATGCCGTTGGTCAGCACGGCGCGCAGCAGCGTCGTGTCGCTGGTCACCCGTGACATCAGGTCGCCGGGCTTGAGCCGGTCGACGTCGGCGACCTTGAGCCGCAACATCCGGTCCACGAGGCCGCGCCTGGCGCCGAGCACGATGCCCTCGCCCGTGCGTTCCATCAGGTAAGTGCCTCCGGCCGACACCACCGCGCCCACCAGCACCGCGACGGTGAGCCCTAACAGCGGTCCGGCCATCGACGTGTTCTCGCCGAAGGCGTCGACGACGTACTTGGCCAGCAACGGCATCGCCAGGCCCGCGGCCGAGCCGATCAGCCCCAGCAGGCCGCCCACGATCAGGATCTTCCTGTGCGGGCGTACGTAGGCGAGCAACTCCTTGATCACCGCAACCCCTTTCACGACATTTCTCGACTTTGCTCCAACGAACGGAAGCCCCCGTTCGGCACCGATCCGCCAGGGTCAACCTAAATTGACGACCTTAGTATGTCAACTTTGGTTGACTTGTCCTTCTTGAGGAGGAGAGGACATCCAGGAACGGCCCCCGTACGAATAGGGCGTGGAGGAACCCGGCCGGACCATCGGCACGTCGCGAGCACCGACCCTCATGACCGGCGGCTCACACCCGGAGCCGTCCGGTCCGTCCGGCGGCAGGCCGGCCGTCTCCACCGCCTGCCGCCACGCCGGCCGGCCGTGCCCCCCGTCACGACCGGCCGGCCACCTCTTCCGCCGCCCGACCCGTCCGTCCCGGGGACGGCCGACACGCCGGCCGCCCCCGACCCGTCTCCGGCCGGTGGCCGCCCCGTCAATCCCGAGAATCAGTCGATGTCCGGAAACCCCTCGTTGTGCGCCCCCCGGCCTTTCTGCTCACGCAAGGCGTAGAGGTGCCCCACCGAGGCGACGTCGAAGATCTCGCGCGCGTGGCCCCTGTCGTGCAGGGCCCGCATCGTGAGCCGGATCGTGTCCTCCACACTCGGCACCGGCCGGGGGGAAACTCGGCGGCCGTGGCGGGGTCGAGGTCGCCGCTCGGCCGATCGGTGAACCCATGGGCCTTCCTCGCATGGCCGCCCCCGAGGACGAGGCCGTACCGGTCGAAGACGGGCGGCACCGCGTGCAGCAGCCGTTGGCACAAGGGGGTGAGACGCACCGCCGGCGACCTCACGTGTGCCGGCGCTGGCGGCGCGTGGACGGCAGGTCGTGCCGCCCTGAGAGGAACTCCTGGAAGGCGATCTTGACCCGGATCACCGGCCGCCGCCACCGTTCCTCGCGGTGGATCGCCTTGGCCATCTTGCGCGGCGACTGCTTGGTGAAGAACCAATGGGCCCAGGGCGAGCCGGGCCGCGCCAGGCGGATCGCGCCCACCAGCAGCATGGGCGGGACGAACAGCCCCGCCATCCCCGTCCAGATCTTGCCCTTGAGCAGGGTGACGACGGCCAGCGCCAGGTTGGCGATGATGAGCACGGCGGGGTTGACGGGGGTGCCGTAGTCCCAGGTGAGCGGGCGCAGCCCCATGAGGAGCAGACCGGTGACGGCGACCGCGATGAAGACGGCGTCGACCGAGGTGCGCCCCTCCTCCTCCCAGTAGACGTCGTGCAGGTGCAGGATCAGCGCGAACTCGTCCAGCACGAGCGCCGACCCGATGCCGAACACGCACGCGGCGGCCGCCGTGCCCACCTGCGAGCCGGGAGAGACGATGAGGCCGGCGACCCCGCCGACCATCATCAGCACGACGCCGAACACGACGTGGTGGATGTGCATCTCCCCCACGCTGACGTTGCGGAACCAGCCGATCTTCGCCCTGATCAGGCGTACGTTGATGCGCGTGGCGATGAAGGCGACGATGAGCGCGACGAAGTAGCAGAACAGCGGCAGCCGTCCTGTGGCGATGATGGTGTGCTGGAACCAGTTCCCCATGATGCTGGAACTGATGCTACGAGCCGATGAGCCCTTTATGCGCGCAACCGGGTGACTCTCAGGCCAGGAACGCGCGCAGGAGGGCCGCCGTGCCCTCCAGGTGCTCGGCCACCGCCCCGCGGGCCGCGTCGGGGTCGCCGGCCAGGATGGCGTCCACGATGGCCTGGTGCTGCACGGCGGCGTGGTCGAGGTTGACCTGGAGCATGGGGATGGCGTTGAGCAGGTCGCTGACCCGCGAGCGCGCGTCCGCGCAGGTCGTGGCGAGCAGCGGCGAGCCCGTCAGCTCGGCGATCGACAGGTGGAAGGCGGTGTCGAGCCGGCGGTAGTCCTCCAGGCCGGCCTCGTTCACGTCGGCGAGCCTGCGGACGAGCACCGCCCGCTGCTCCTGCCCGGGCCGGGACATCGCCAGCACCTGGGCGGCGCCGCACTCCACCGCCAGGCGGAACGTGAGGGCGTCGGACAGGTCGGCCATGCCCATCTCGTTGACTGCCTCGCGCAGGTGGCCGGCGTCCGGCTCGGGCGGCGCGTACGTGACGAAAGCGCCGCCGTAACGGCCCCTGCGCACGTCGAGGTAGCCCGCGTCGGACAACGCGCGGATGGCCTCGCGCAGCGTCACCCTGCTGATGCGGAGCCTGACGGCCAGCTCGCGCTCGGGAGGAAGCTTCTCGCCCTGCGCCACCAGGCCGAGCTTGATCGCCTGGAGCAGGCGTTCCACGGTCTCCTCGAAGGCGTTGCCGGCTCTGACCGGGCGCAGCACCGTCATCAAACGCGCCGACTCGTCCAAGGTGTCCTCAGGTCTTGACAAGCGATCCCGCCATACACATCAATGGTCTAAGACTAGCCCAATCAATGGGGAAGCGTGTCAGCGCAGATCGGAGCGGCGCAGCGTGAGCGATGGAGCGAACACCGGATACCTTTCCGTCAGCGAGCTACGCGACGAGGTGGCGTCCGGGCGGATCGACACCGTGCTCCTCGCGATCGCCGACATGCAGGGCAGACTGCAGGGCAAGAGACTGTCCGCGCGCTATTTTCTCGACGAGGTGCTGCACCACGGCTCCGAGGGGTGCAACTACCTGCTCGCGGTCGACGTGGACATGAACACCGTGGCCGGCTACGCGATGTCGTCGTGGGAGCGCGGCTACGGCGATTTCGTGATGAAACCCGACCTGACGACGTTGCGCCGGGTGCCGTGGCAGGAGGGCACGGCCCTGCTGATGGCCGACCTGGCCTGGGAGAACGGCGGCGACGTGCCTCCCTCCCCTCGCCAGATCCTGCGCAGGCAGCTCGCCCGGCTCTCGGAGCGGGGGCTGACCGCGTACGTCGGCACCGAGCTGGAGTTCTGCGTCTACGAGGACACCTACGAGCAGGCGTGGCAGCGCGGCTACCGCGACATGTCGCCCGCCAACCTCTACAACGTCGACTACTCGCTGCTGGGCACCGCCCGCATCGAGCCCCTCCTGCGGCGGATCAGGCGCGACATGGAGGGCGCGGGGCTCTACGTCGAGTCCGCCAAGGGCGAGTGCAACCTGGGCCAGCACGAGATCGCCTTCCGCTATGCCGAGGCGCTGCGGACCTGTGACAACCACGCCATCTACAAGAACGGCGCCAAGGAGATCGCCGCCCAGGAGGGCAAGTCGATCACCTTCATGGCCAAGCCGAACGAGCGTGAGGGCAACTCCTGCCACATCCACATCTCGCTCAGGAGCGTTGACGGGGACCCCGTGATGGCCGGGCCGGGGCCGTACGGGCTCTCGCAGCTCGGCGCCCACTTCATCGCCGGTCAGCAGGCCTGCCTGCGCGAGCTCACCCTTCTGTACGCCCCCAACATCAACTCCTACAAGCGCTACATGCCCGGCAGCTTCGCCCCCACGGCGATCAAGTGGGGCGTCGACAATCGCACCTGCGCGCTCAGGCTCGTCGGTCACGGGCTGTCGCTGCGGATCGAGAACCGCGTGCCGGGCGGCGACGTCAACCCCTACCTCGCGGTGGCGGGGCTGGTGGCGGCCGGGCTGCACGGCATCGACAACGAGCTGCCGCTGGAGGACGCGTTCGAGGGCAACGCCTACGACTCGGGCGCGGAGACCGTGCCGCACACGCTGCGTGACGCGCTGCCCCTGTTCGAGGGGTCGAAGCTGGCACGCGAGGCGTTCGGCGAGGACGTCGTCGAGCACTACGTGAACAACGCGCGCGTGGAGCTGGCGGCGTTCGACGCGGCGGTGACGGACTGGGAGATGTTCCGTGGTTTCGAGCGAATGTGACGGGTGACCGATGAAGATCGTCAATCCGGCGACGGAGGACGTCATCGCCGACGTCGAACTCGCCGACGCGGCCGAGGTGGACCGGGCGGTGGAGCGTGCCAGGACGGCGTACGCCGCCTGGCGGCAGGTCGCGCCGGGCGACCGGGCGCGGCTGCTGCGCAGGTTCGCCGATCTGGTGGACGAGCACGGAGAGGAGCTGGCGCGGCTGGAGCTCGCCAACGCCGGGCATCCGATCGGCAACGCCCGCTGGGAGGCGGGCGCCGTACGCGACGTGCTGCACTTCTACGCCGGGGCGCCCGAGCGCGACCACGGCAAGCAGATCCCGGTGCCCGGCGGCGTGGACGTCACCTTCCAGGAGCCGCTGGGCGTGGTGGGCGTCATCGTGCCGTGGAACTTCCCGATGTTGATCATGTCGTGGGGGGTGGCCCCCGCGCTGGCGGCCGGTAACACGGTGATCGTCAAACCGGCCGAGTGGACCCCGCTGACCGCGCTGAGGCTGGCCGAGCTGGCCCTGGCGGCGGGCCTCCCCGAGGGGGTGCTCCAGGCGCTGCCCGGAGCGGGGGAGGTCGCGGGCGCCCGGCTGGTGGAGCACCCGGGCGTGGCCAAGATCGTGTTCACCGGCTCGACCGAGGTGGGCAAGGAGATCGCAGCCAAGGCGGCGGCCCAGGTCAAGCGGGTCACGCTGGAACTAGGCGGCAAATCCGCAAATATCATTTTTGCGGATGCCGATCTCGACAAAGCCGCGCAAGCCGCCCCCTACGCGGTGTTCGACAACGCCGGACAGGACTGCTGCGCCAGGTCCCGGCTGCTCGTCCAGGCCGGCGTGTACGACGCCTTCATGGAGCGCCTCACCGAGGCCGTACGCGGCGTCGTCGTCGGCGACCCCCTCGACGAACGCACCGAGATGGGCCCGCTGATCAGCGCCGAGCAGCTCGACCGCGTACGCGGCTTCGTCCAGGGCGCCCCCTACCTCCAGGGGTCCTGTCCGGCCGGCAAGGGCTACTGGTTCCCGCCGACCGTGCTCACCCCGGACGTCACCGACCGCGCGTTCACCGAAGAGATCTTCGGGCCGGTCGTGTCGGTGGCGCCCTTCGAGGAAGAGGCGGACGCCGTACGCATCGCCAACGACACCCCGTACGGGCTGAGCGGCTCCGTCTGGACCCGCGACGTGGGGCGCGCGCTCCGCGTGTCCAGGGCGGTCGAGGCGGGCGCGTTGTCGGTGAACTCCAACGCGGCGGTCCGCTACTGGACCCCGTTCGGCGGTTTCAAGCAGTCAGGGCTGGGCCGGGAGCTCGGGCCGGACGCCCTGGCGGCGTTCACGGAGACCAAGAACGTCTTCATCTCCTGGGAGTGAGGTAGAAAGCGACGTGCACATGAAGCGGCTGCAGGACCGGGTGGCGATGATCACGGGCGCGGGCGGCGGCATCGGGCTGGCCACCGCGCGCAGGTTCGCCGACGAGGGCGCGAAGGTGGTCTGCGCCGACCTGGACGAGGAGGCGGGCGTCAAGGCCGCGAACGAGGTAGGAGGCCTGTTCGTACGGGTCGACGTGGCCGACGAGGACGACGTCGTCCGGATGTTCCGTACGGCGTTCGACACCTACGGCAGCGTGGACATCGCCTTCAACAACGCCGGCATCTCGCCGCCCGACGACGACTCGATCCTGGAGACCGGCATCGACGCCTGGCGCCGCGTCCAGGACGTCAACCTGACCAGCGTCTACCTGTGCTGCAAGCACGCCATCCCCTACATGCGGCGCCAGGGCAAGGGCTCGATCGTCAACACCGCGTCGTTCGTGGCGGTCATGGGCTCGGCGACCTCGCAGATCTCCTACACGGCGTCCAAGGGCGGGGTGCTGGCGATGTCGCGCGAGCTGGGCGTGCAGTTCGCAAGGGAGGGCATCCGGGTGAACGCGCTGTGTCCCGGCCCCGTGAACACGCCGCTGCTGCGGGAGTTGTTCGCGAAGGATCCCGAGCGGGCGCAGCGGCGGCTGGTGCACGTCCCGCTCGGGCGCTTCGCGGAGGCGTCGGAGATCGCGGCGGCGGTGGCGTTCCTGGCCAGCGACGACGCGTCGTTCATCACGGGCAGCGAGTTCCTGGTGGACGGCGGCATCTCCGGCGCCTATGTCACGCCGCTCTAGGGGGGTTCATCGTGCGACGTCCCGTCATCGGGGTCACGTGTTACGTGGAGCCGGCGACGTTCACGGTCTGGCAGGACATGCCGGTCGCGCTGCTGCCGTACATGTACGTGGAGCAGGTCGTCCGCGCCGGCGGGCAGCCGGTCGTGCTGCCGCCGGCCGGGGAGGCCGCGCGGGTGGTGGACCGGCTGGACGGGCTCGTGCTGGCCGGGGGCGGCGACATCGATCCGGCGAGGTACGGGGAGACGCCGGAGGAACGTACCGGCTATATCCGCAAATTTCGTGACCAGGCCGAGTTCGCCCTGTTGGCCACGGCCCTCGACGCCGAGCTGCCCTTCCTCGGCATCTGCCGGGGCCTCCAGGTGCTCAACGTCGCCCTAGGCGGCAGCCTCCACCAGCACCTGCCCGACGTGGTCGGCCACACGGAGCACTCCCCCGCGCCCGGCCGATTCGGCCACCTGCCCGTCACCGCCGTCCCCGGCACCCGCCTGGCCAAGGCGCTGGGCACGGCGCCCGTGACGGTGCCGCACTACCACCACCAGGCCGTCGACCGCCTGGCCCCGGGCCTCACCGTGACCGCGACGGCCGCCGACGGCACCGTCGAGGGCGTGGAACTGGACTCGGGGCCGTTCACCGTGGCGGCGCAGTGGCATCCGGAGGCGGCCGAGGACCACGCCCTCTTCGAAGCCCTGGTCGCGGCCTGCTGAGGGGCGAACGCGACAAGACCCCCAAATCACTACTAGGCTGGCGGGACACACCAGCAAACCGTGCGGGAGAGCATCCTGACAGCCGGTCAGGGTCCCTGAAGGAGCAAGCCCTCCCCGCAAACCTCTCAAGGCAAAGGACCGCACGGCTGACCGGGAGCACGTCTCCTCGGAAGGTGACCTCTGGAAAGCAGGCCCACGTGGCCTCGCCGAAGGTGAAAGTCCGGCAAAACTCGGACGAAGCTCTCAGGCATCGATGACAGAGGGGGAGGATGCTGGCATCCAATCCTGTCCTGAGGTGCGATAAATGTCCCGACCTACTCCGCTACGAGACGTGCACGAAAGCCTCGGCGCGACGCTGACCGACTTCGCAGGGTGGCTCATGCCACTCCGGTACGGAAGCGAGTCCGCGGAGCACAGGGCCGTCCGTGAGGCCGCCGGACTGTTCGACCTCTCGCACATGGGCGAGATCTTCGTGACCGGGCCGCAGGCCGCACAGGCGCTGGACTACGCGCTGGTCGGTCACCTGTCGGCCGTGACGCCGGGACGAGCCCGCTACACCATGATCGTCAACGAGCGGGGCGGGGTGCTGGACGACCTCATCGTCTACCGGCTCGCCGACGAGGAGTTCATGGTCGTCGCGAACGCCTCGAACGCCGAGAAGGTCGCCGGCGAGCTGGAGAGCCGTTGCAAGGCGTTCGACGCCGTGGTGGACGACCGTTCGCCGCAGTACGCGCTGATCGCCGTCCAGGGGCCCCGCGCCCAGGAGATCCTCGCCACGCGCACCGACGCCGACCTTGCCGGGCTCAAGTACTACGCGGGCCTGCCGGGGCAGGTCGACGGGCGGCAGGCGCTCATCGCCCGTACCGGCTACACCGGCGAGGACGGGTTCGAGCTGTTCGTGGCCAACCAGGACGCGGTGCCGCTCTGGCACGCGCTCATGGCCGCGGGCGAGCCGTACGGGCTCAAGCCCGCCGGCCTGTCCAGCCGCGACACCCTCAGGCTCGAAGCCGGCATGCCCCTGTACGGCAACGAACTGAGTGCCGAGCTGACCCCGTTCGACGCGGGGCTGGGCAGGGTGGTGAAATTCGACAAGCCGGGAGACTTCGTCGGCCGGTCGGCGCTGGAGGCGGTCAAGGACGACCCGCGGCGCCGGCTCGTCGGTCTGGTCGCCCGGGGCCGCCGGGTGCCGCGCCACGGCTACCCGGTCACCAAGGACGGCGCCGTCGTCGGCGAGGTCACCAGCGGTGCTCCCTCCCAGACCCTGGGCAAGCCCATCGCGCTGGCCTACGTGGACACCGGCGCCGTCTCAGGCCTGGCTGTGGACATCCGGGGCAGCCATGAACCCATGGACCTGGTCGAGCTGCCCTTTTACAGGAGGAACAAGTGAGCAACATCCCTGACGACCTGAGCTACACCAAGGAACACGAGTGGGTTTCCGGGGTCGAGGACGGCCTCACCGTGACCGTCGGCATCACGGCCTACGCCGCCGACGCCCTTGGTGACGTCGTCTTCGTGCAGCTCCCCGAGGTCGGTTCGATCGCCGAGCCGGGCGACTCCGTCGGCGAGGTCGAGTCGACCAAGTCGGTCAGCGAGATCTACACGCCCGTCGGCGGCGAGATCGTCGAGGTCAACCAGGCCATCGTGGACGACCCGAGCCTGGCCAACAGCGACCCGTACGGCGAGGGCTGGATGTTCCGGGTGCGCATGGAGGGCGACCCCGAGGATCTGCTGTCCGCCGAGGAGTACGCCGCGCTCACCTCGGGCGAGTCCTGACCCTGCCAGGCCTCATCGGCCGACGCCGGGGCTCGCGGCCGGGCCCCGGCACTCATGAAGGGCGCATCATCAATGGCGATCAGCGTCTTCGACCTATTCAAGATCGGCATCGGCCCGTCGAGCTCCCACACGGGAGGCCCGATGGCCGCCGCACACAAGTTCGCCCGCGGGCTGCACCAGGACGGCCTGCTGCCGCGCGTGGCCCGCGTCGAGGCCATCCTGTACGGCTCGCTCGGCCTGACCGGCAAGGGCCACGGCAGCGACAAGGCGGTCCTGCTCGGCCTGTCCGGGGAGAAGCCCGAACTGGTCGACGTCGACACCATCGACGACCGTCTGGCCGAGATGCGCGAGTCGGGCACCGTCCGGCTGTACGGCAGCCACGAGATCCCGTTCGTCGTCGGCCAGGACCTCGTCTTCGAACGCAAGATCACGCTGCCCGAGCACCCGAACGGCATGCGCTTCACCGCCTACGACGCGGCGGGCGAGGGGCTCAGGGAGAAGGTCTACTTCTCGGTCGGCGGCGGCTTCGTCGTGGACGAGAAGGCCACCGGCGCCGACCGCATCAAGCCGGACGACACCGTCGTGCCCTATCCCTTCACGACCGGCGAGGAGCTGCTCAAACACTGCACGAACACCGGCCTGTCGATGTCCGGGATCATGCTGGAGAACGAGAAGGCGTTCGGGCGCACCGAGGAGGAGGTCCGCGCGGAGCTGCTGCGCCTCTGGCAGGTCATGTCGGAGTGCGTGCGCCGCGGCATCTCCAAGGAGGGCGTCCTGCCCGGCGGGCTCAAGGTCAAGCGCCGCGCCAACCAGCTGCACCGCCGCCTGCAGTCGGAGCCGGCCGAGAAGGACCCGCTGCAGGCCATGGACTGGGTGACGTTGTTCGCGCTGGCGGTCAACGAGGAGAACGCCGCGGGCGGCCGCATCGTCACCGCCCCCACCAACGGCGCCGCCGGCATCATCCCGGCGGTCCTGACGTACTACACCCGCTTCGTCCCCCACGCGGACGAGGACGGCGTGGTGCGTTTCCTGCTCACGGCCGGCGCGATCGGTGTGCTGTTCAAGGAGAACGCCTCGATCTCGGGCGCCGAGGTGGGCTGTCAGGGCGAGGTCGGCTCCGCCTGCTCCATGGCCTCGGCGGGCCTCACGGAGGCGCTCGGCGGCACGCCGGAGCAGGTCGAGAACGCCGCCGAGATCGGCATCGAGCACAACCTGGGGCTGACCTGCGACCCGATCGGCGGGCTCGTGCAGATCCCGTGCATCGAGCGGAACGCGGTCGCCTCGAACAAGGCCATCACCGCGGCCAGGATCGCCCTGCGCGGCGACGGCCGCCATTTCGTGGCCCTGGACAAGGCGATCAAGACCATGCGCGACACCGGCCGCGACATGCTCGACAAGTACAAGGAGACCTCACGCGGCGGCCTGGCCGTCAACGTGATCGAATGCTGACGTGGTGCCGAGTCAGTCGAAAATGCCCGGCCTATGACAAAGGCCGGGCGCTCAATTGTGCGGGCGGGGGGATTCGAACCCCCACGGTGTCACCACCAACAAGACCTAAACCTGCCGCGTATGCCATTTCGCCACGCCCGCGCGGTCCCCGCCTTAAGCGGGCTCGTGACAGTTTAGCGCTCTGGGCGGGGGCGGGGCGCATCCGTTGATGACCCCGGCATTGAAGGGCACGGGCCATTTCGCCGGGGCCCGCGAACCGGCTCAGGCCAGGCCCAGCTTCTTCTTCAGCGAGGCCACGTGTCCCGTCGCCTTCACGTTGTAGAGGGCCTGCTCAACCTTGCCGTCACCGTCGATGACGAACGTCGAGCGGATGACTCCCACGATCTCCCTGCCGTACGACTTCTTCGGCCCATAGGCGGCGTACGCCTTGTGGACCACGAGGTCGGGGTCGGACAGCAACGGGAACGTCAGGGCGTCACGCTCGACAAACTTGGCCAGCTTTTCCGGTTTGTCCTTCGACACGCCGAGGACCGCGAAACCTTCGGCGGTCAACTGGCTGAGGTTGTCACGGAAATCGCAGGCCTGCTTGGTGCAGCCGGGCGTCATCGCGGCGGGGTAGAAATAGAGGATCACCTGCTTGCCGCGCTGGTCGCCGAGGGAAACGGGGGTTCCGTCGGCGGCGGGTAGCGTGAACTCGGGCGCGGCGTCGCCTGGCGCCAGCTTGGTCTCTGTCATGGGCCCTCCTCAGTGCTTCCCGCAAACCTACCGGCCCGGCCGCCGTGCCGTACGGCCTGCCGACCTGACAGACTGATCACGACCACAACGGACGGAGCTCGCACGGCACACGAAGCGGGCGCGGCCACGCGTACGGTCGAGAGGAGACGCCATGGCTGACACCGATCCCGACGAGTTGGAGCGGCGGATCGCGCGGACACGCGCCGAGTTGGCGCAGACGGTCGACGCCATTGCCGACCGGGTGAGCCCCAAGCGGGTCGCCGAGCGCACGGTGACCGACGTCAAGAGCAGGGCGGGGCAGTTCGTGGCGTCCGTGGGCGACGCGCTCGGGGTGGCGCCGCGGCCGGTCGCCTACGACGACGATCCCGAGCGGTTGTGGGAGGACGAGCGGCCCGACCTGGGTCCCGTCCTGATCGGGGCCGGGGCGCTGCTGATCGTGGGGGCGGCCATCGTGCTCTGGCGCCGCCGCAGGCGCGGCTGACGCCTCCGCGCGGCCTCCGGCGCTGATCAGAGGAAGGTCCTCCCCTCGCCTCTGTACGTCGGCGCCGACCCGGCCAGGGTGTCGCCGTCCACGAGGTGGAGCGTGTCGAAGCGCTCGCACAACTCGCCCGCCTTGGCGTGCCTGAACCACACGCGGTCGCCGATCCGCAGGTCCTCGGCGGCCTGGCCGAGCAGCGGCGTCTGCACCTCGCCCGCGCCCTCGTCCGGGGAGTAGCGCAGCCCGGCCGGCAGGTACGGCTGCGGCAGGCGGCTGCTGCCGGGCTCGCCCGAGGCAGGATAGCCGCCCCCGAGCACGGTCGCGATGTCCGGTGCCGGGCGGCGTACGACCGGCAGGGCGAAGAGCGCGGCCGGACGGCCGGTGAAGCCGCGGTAGAAGTCGAACAACCTCGGGTGGAAGAGGCCGGATCCGGCCGCCACCTCCGTGACGGCCTTCTCGCGTACGGTGCGCTCGACGCAGCCGGTGCCGCCGCCGTTGACGAACTCGAGGTCGGCGACCCGGCGGACGGCGTTCACGACGCGGCCGCGCCGCACGATGAGCTCGCGGGCGGAGCGGGCCTGCATGAGCCTGATGGCGCGGGTGAGGAGGGCGTTGCCGGGAGGGTCGTCGCCGACTCCGGCGATCTGGGCCTCGTACGCCAGCAGCCCGGTCAGGCGCAGCCCGGGGCGTTTGGCGACGGCGGCGGCGAGGTCGGCGGCGTCCTCGGGCTCGCGGATCGGAGAACGGAGAGCTCCCGCCCGAAATTTCCCGCCGAAAGCGACATATCCGGCGTCGATGTCGATGCAGATCCGCAGCTCGGCCCGCGGATGCACACCTGCCACGGCCGCCTCGATGAAGTCGAGGTGCGCGAGCGAGTCGACGGTCACGGTGACGCGCCCGGCCGCGACCGCGTCTCCGGCCAGCTCGGCCAGCGCGTGCCGGTCGGCCGTCGGATAGGCGACCAGGACGTCCTCGAAGCCGTGCCCCGCCAGCCACAGCGCCTCGGGCAGCGTGAACGCCATCACGCCCTGGAAACCGTCCATGGCCAGGATGTGTTCGAGCAGCGGCCGGCTGCGCACCGACTTGCTCGCCACCCGGATCGGCTTGCCCGCCGCCCGGCGTACGAGCTCGGCCGCGTTGGCCCGCATGGCCGCCAGGTCGAGGATCGCGAACGGAGGCTCGATCGCCGCGGTGGCGCGATCATAGCGCTGGCGGGCATCCATACCAGCAGCGTAACGGCTGGTCGGCGCCGAACCCAGGGGCCGGACGCGCGGACCAGGCACAGCGGCCCGCACCGGCACGGACGGTGGGAGCGGTGACCGGGCTTCCCCCGGCGAGCCCTGGTCCCCGTAATGATCGGGCAAATCGGCGGCGAGGGTGCGGTACAGAGCAGGCGGCCCCCCTGTACGTGTGTCCCTGTGATGACCACGCTTCAGCAGATACTGCCCGGCGCCGCCGCCACCCCACGGCTCACCGGACTGCGCAGGGCGAACAAGGCGCTCAGACCGGCACGGACGGTCCCGGGGGCCGTCGTGGCGACCGTGCTGACCGCCGGGATGGGCCTGACCGCGGCGGAGCTGGTGTCGGGGCTGCTCGGCACGCCGCTCGGCTGGGTGCCGGTGAACGAGGTGGTCGAGCTGGCGGGCAGGACCGCGTGGCTGAAGGTGTCCACCGCCGCCCTCGTCGTGGCGGGCATCGGCGTGCTGATGGTGCTGCTGGCCGTCGTGCCGGGCAGGTCCAGGCTGGTCGCGGTGGAGACGTCGGACCCGCTGATCGTCATCGGCATCACCCGCTCGGGCCTGCGCCGTACGCTCGCCGCCGCGGCCCAGCAGGTGGCGGGCGTGGACAAGGCCCGGGTACGCCTGCGCCTGCGCACCATCGAGGTCACCGTCGTGACGGACGCGGAGAGCACCGGCGCGATGCTCAGGCAGGTCGGCACCGCGGTGGGCGACCGGCTGGCGGGCGTGGGCACGCTCGGCACGGGCGAGGTCGTCGTCCGGCTGCGCAGGAAGGCGCTGTGATGCGGCAGTACGCCGGCAACCGGATCGGGCTGGCCGTCGTGGGCGCCGTGCTGGCGGCGCTGGGGACGTACGCGTGGTTGCGCGGCGAGGACCGCCTGTCCGGCCTGCCCGCCAAGGGCAGGGTGGCGCCGGCGCAGTTGCACCGGACGCTCGCGGAGGAGCCGTGGAGCCTGTGGCTGCTGGCCTTCGCCCTGGTGCTCCTGTCACTGGTCTCACTGCGCTGGCTGCTGCTCTGCCTGGGCTGGGGCCGGCGCGGCACGCCCAACGGCACGGGCACCGCCATGTTGTTCGTGGGGCTGAAGAACGTGGAGGGCCTGGGGAAGGCGAGGGTGCGAGTCGGCGACGACGGGCTGCGGATCAGCGTGACCTGCCCGTCGGAGGCGGACATGGGCGCGGTGGTGGGCAAGCTCGACCAGGACATCGTGGGGCGCATCCGGCGCGAGATCCGCGACGACGAGATGAGCACCGTGGTCAGTCTGCACGTCCGACGTTAGGCGCGGGACGGCCTACTGGGTCGCGCGGCGCTTCGTCATCGCCGCGCGACCCGGGCGTCATGATCATGATCCACCATCACGATCTCCCTTTACTCACCCACGAGGGGCGCTCCCGAGCACCCAGCATGCCCGATCGCGCGTAAGCCGAGCGTAAGCGCCCGTGACGTCAGACCTGGGTCGTACTCGCACTTCACCCTTCAGGCTGACCAAGACCCCACTGTAGGTACATATCGTGAGGACGTGTTCGGTAGCGTACAGGCGTGGTCGAGGCGCCACGAGAAGGTGGCCGCCGTCCTGCGGGTGGCGCCGCTAGGCGCGCTCTGTCTGCTGACGACGGTGCTGTACGCGGGCAGCGGCGCACCCGGCGGCGGCGTCCACCCCGGCGTGATCTGGTACGTGGGGGTCTCCGCGGTGCTGGTCGTACCGCTCGTGTGGCGCGAAAGGCCACGCCTCTCCTTCGCCGTCATCGCCCTCGTCAGCTTCGTCCAGTGGCTGGCGGACGTCGGCCCGGTGCCCGCCAACGTGGCGGTGCTGATCGCCCTGTGGGGCGTGGCCTACCGGTGCGCGTTCCGCTGGGCGCTGGCGGCCCTCCTCGTGACCGAGGTCGGGGTGTTGCTGCTGCTGATCGACCGGCTGGTGCCCACGTTCGGCATGTTCTCCACCGGCTCGATCCTCGTGGTGACGATCTGGCTGACCGGCCTGTACGCCAGGACGCGCAGGCACTATCTCGAAGGGCTGGAGGAGCGGGCCGAACGGGCCGAGCGTGAGCGCGACCAGCAGGCCAGGATGGCGGCCGCCGCCGAACGCGCGAGGATCGCCAGGGAGTTGCACGACGTCGTGGCCCACAACGTCAGCGTGATGGTGGTGCAGGCCGACGGCGCCGGCTACGCCCTCGACCACGATCCCGAGCAGGCCCGCCAGGCCGTCACGACCATCTCCAGGACCGGCAGGGCCGCGCTCGCCGAGATGCGCAGGCTCGTCGGGGTCCTGCGTGAGAACGAGAACGCGGACCCCGACTACACCCCCCAGCCCGGCCTGGACCAGGTGGAGAAGATGGTGCGGGAATCGGCGGTGCCCGCCCGGTTCCGCATCGGCGGGACGCCCACCGACCTGCCCGAGGGCCAGCAGCTCGCGGTCTACCGCATCGTGCAGGAGGCGCTGACGAACGCCCTCAAGCACGGCGGCCCCGGCGTTCGGGCGGACGTGGAGATCGACTTCACCGGCCCCGACGTGCTCGTACGGGTGAGCGACGACGGCCGGGGCGCGGCGGCGCCCCGGAGCGCCGACGGGCACGGCCTGATCGGCATGCGCGAGCGCGTCGGCATGTACGGCGGCGACGTCTCGGCCGGCCCTCTGCGGGGCGGCGGCTTCGAGGTGCTGGCCCGGTTGCCCATGGCGGAAGCGGCGTAGAGGAGGCGGCCGGGTGATACGCGTGATGCTCGTCGACGACCAGGAGTTGTTGCGGGCCGGGTTCAGGATGGTGCTGGACGCTCAGCCCGACATCGAGGTCGTGGCCGAGGCGGGCGACGGGGTCACCGCGCTGGAGGTCCTCAAGGACACCGAGGTCGACGTCGTGCTCATGGACGTGCGCATGCCCCGCATGGACGGCGTCGAGGCCACCCGCCTCATCGAAGGGGCGAAGGTGCTGATCCTCACCACGTTCGACCTCGACGAGTACGTGTTCGCGGCGGTCAAGGCGGGCGCGGCCGGGTTCCTGCTGAAGGACGTGCCCCCGGCCGACCTGGTCAACGCCATCAGGCTCGTGCACGCGGGCGACGCCGCGATGTCGCCGCGCACGTTGCGGCGGATGCTGGAGACGTTCGCCGCGCAGCTCCCGAACGAGGAGCCGACGGCGGCGGACGACCTGACGCCGCGCGAGCGCGAGGTGCTGCTCATGGTGGCGCGCGGCCTGTCCAACGGGGAGATCGCGGCCCGGCTGGCGGTCGCGGAGGCGACGGTGAAAACCCACCTGGGCCGGGTGCTGGCCAAGCTGGGCCTGCGAGACCGGGTGCAGGTGGTGGTGTACGCGTACGAGGCCGGTCTGGTCGTGCCGTCCCATCGGCCGAAAGGCTGACCGGGGTCGTCTGCGGGCGCACCCGAAGTCCCTCCTCAGGGCCCATGGATCGCCGAACCTCCACACCTAGCGTGGGTCGGGTCGAAACCCGCCCCCGCAGGGAGAAGGAGTGATGGTGACCCTCACCGAACGCCGAACCGCGCCCGCTGTCGTGGCCACGGATCTGACCAAGGTGTACGGCCAGGGCGACGCCCGGGTGCACGCCCTGCGCGCGGTGAACGTGGCCTTCGCCACCGGCGCCTTCACCGCCATCATGGGCCCGTCCGGCTCCGGCAAGTCCACGCTGATGCACTGCCTGGCCGGCCTCGACACGGCCACGTCGGGCACCGTGCACCTTGGCGACGTGGAGCTGACCGGACTGTCCGACCGGCAGCTCACCCTGCTGCGCCGCGAGCGGATCGGGTTCGTCTTCCAGGCGTTCAACCTGCTGCCCACGCTGACCGCCGAGCAGAACATCCGCCTGCCCCTGGAGATCGCCGCCCGCCAGGCCGACCAGGCGCTGTTCGACCGCGTCATCTCGACCGTCGGGCTGACGGACCGGCTCTCGCACCGGCCGACCGAGCTGTCCGGCGGCCAGCAGCAGCGCGTGGCCGTGGCCAGGGCGCTCATCAGCAAGCCGCAGGTGATCTTCGCCGACGAGCCGACCGGCAACCTGGACTCCCGCAGCGGCGCCGAGGTCCTGTCGTTCCTGCGCGTGTCGGTGCGCGAGCTGGGCCAGACCATCGTCATGGTCACGCACGACCCGGTCGCGGCGTCGTACGCCGACCGCGTGGTGTTCCTGCGCGACGGCGAGCTGGTCACCGAGCTCGCCACGCCGACGCCGCAGAGCGTGCTGGACACGCTCGTGAAGCTGGAGGCGTGAGGTGCTGAAGACGGCTCTGGCCGGGCTGCGCGCCCACACGTTCCGGCTGCTGCTGACCTCGCTGGCGATCATGCTGGGCGTGGGGTTCATCGCGGGCACGTTCGTGCTGAACGACACCGTACAGGCTGGTTTCGACCAGCGGGTCAGCGCCGACGCGGGCAAGGTGGACGTCGCCGTCCTGCCCAAGGGCTCCGGTGCCGTGCTGTCCGAGCGGGTGCTGGAGCGCATCCGCGGCCTGGACGGCGTGACGGAGGCGCAGGGTCTCGTACGCGGCGCCGCGCCGCTGATCGGCAAGGACGGCAAGACCGTCGGAAACCTTCCCACCACGGCCGTCTCGATCGTCACCGGCCCGCTCGACCGCGCCGACATCGTCGCCGGCACCGGACCGGGCACCGACGACCGGGCCGCCGTGCTCGACGACAACACCGCCAAGGCCCAGGGCTTCCGGCTCGGCGACACCATCACCGTGCTCGACGCCGGCAAGGCCGAGCACCGGTTCAAGCTCGTCGGTCTTCTCGACACCGGCGTCGACCAGGAACTCTCGTTCACCGGCGCGGTCGGCTTCACCACGGCCACCGGGAAGCGCATGACGGACTTCAAGGGGTACCACGAGATCGACGTCGCCGGCACCGCCCCGGGCCTGAAGCAGGCCGTCGCGGCGGCCGTCGGCGACGCGTACACCGTCAAGACCGGCCACGAGCTGGCCTCCGACCTGGCGAGAGCGGCGGGGGTCGAGACGCAGATGTTCACGCTCGGCCTGCTGCTGTTCGGCGTCGTGGCCATGATGGTGGCCGCCCTGGTCATCTACAACACCTTCAACATCCTCGTCGCCCAGCGCACCAGGGAGATGGCGCTGCTGCGGTGCATCGGCGCCACCCGAGGGCAGGTGTTCGGCTCGATCCTGCTGGAGTCGGCCGTCGTGGGCGTGCTAGCCTCCGCGCTCGGCCTGCTGCTCGGGTACGGCCTGGCCACGCTCACGCTGACGGTGCTCGGCGCGGTCGACGCCCCGCTGCCCACCGACGCCGGCGCCGCGCTCTCACCCGTCACGATCGCGACCGGGATGGCCGTGGGCCTGGTGGTCACGGTGTGCGCGGCCCTGCTGCCCGCCAGGTCCGCCACCCGCGTCCTGCCGGTCGCGGCGCTGCGTACCCACGCCGAGGAGCAGACGTTCCGCGCGGGCCTGCTGCGCGGGCTGTTCGCCGCCCTCTTCCTGGTGGCCGGATCCGGCGTCACCGCCGTCGGCGTGTTCGTGCTCGAACCCGGCCGGGACGAGTCGCTGCTCGCCGTGATGGCCGGGGGCTCGCTGACGTTCCTGGCCGTGC
Source organism: Nonomuraea sp. K271 (assembly GCF_009908215.1). Classification (NCBI taxonomy): domain Bacteria; kingdom Bacillati; phylum Actinomycetota; class Actinomycetes; order Streptosporangiales; family Streptosporangiaceae; genus Nonomuraea; species Nonomuraea sp. K271. The sequence goes on from NZ_JAAAHR010000008.1 coordinate 80,743, forward strand.
TGATCCTCGGGCCGGTGCTCGTCAGGCCGCTGAGCGTGCTGGTCGGCTGGATCCCCGGCAGGGTGTTCGGGGTGCCGGGCCGCCTGGCCGTCGGCAACTCCGGGCGCAACCCCAAGCGGGCCGCGACCACCACGGTCGCGCTGACAATCGGGGTGACGCTCATGACGCTGATCTCGGTGGTCACCGCGTCCACCCGGCTGACGATGACGGCCAAGCTCGACGAGCAGTACCCCGTCGACTACGCCGTGATGGACCAGGAGCGCGGCTCCGTCATCCCGAGATCCGTCGCCGAGCGCCTCCGGCGCGCGCCGGAGCTGGCCTCGGTGGTGCAGATCCGGCAGGCGGACGCCACGATCGACGGCCGGCACGTGTTCGCCGGCACGTTCCGGGGGCCCGTCGAGCCGTACGTGACCGCCGGCTCCATGGCGGGCTTCGGTCCCGGCCAGGTCGCGCTGCGGGACAACGACGCCGAGAGACTGGGCGTCCAGGTCGGCGACTCGGTGCGGCTGCGGACCGAGAGGGCCGGGACGGTGCCGCTCAAGGTGGTCGCCCTGGTCGACGGGAACCAGGGGACGCTGCCGTCGGTCACCGTGCCGGAGGCGGCCTTCGAGACGTACTTCGGCGCGGTGCCCGACGCGCGGTTGATGATCCGCATCGCGGACGGCGTGCCGCGAGAACGGGCGCGCGAGGTCGTCGACGCGGCCGCGGCGCCCTATCCGAACGTGAAGGTGTCGAGCGCGGCGGAGACCCGCGGTCAGTTCGACGAGACGCTGGACATGCTCCTCATGATCATCACAGGGCTGCTGGGGCTGGCCATCCTGATCTCGCTGCTGGGCATCGCCAACACGCTCTCGCTGTCGGTGCACGAGCGCACCAGGGAGTCGGCGCTGTTGCGGGCGCTGGGCCTGACGCGGCGGCAACTGCGCGCGATGTTGTCGGTCGAGGCTCTGGTGCTCGGTCTGATCGGAGCGCTGGTGGGGGCCGTGCTCGGCGGCGTCTTCGGCTGGGCCGCGATCATGGCCATGCTGGACGGCGCCCTGCTCTCGCTGCCGGTGGGACAGATCGCGTTGTTCGTGGCGCTCTCCGGCGTGGCCGGGGTGCTGGCCGCCGTGCTGCCGGCCCGCCGCGCCGCACGGGCGTCGATCACCGGAGCCCTCGCCGCCGGCTGACCCCGGGGCTTTCGACGCCTCGGGCGGAACCCCTGGTCCTCGCGCAGGTGGTAGTGCTGGGTCCACCTCTCAGGTGGCGATTTCCTACCACGCGGGGTGGGCCGGCTTCCATGGAGGCCGGCCCTCCGGACCGCGAAGCTGGGCAGGTCCGATCGGAACTTGCCGATCGTTGCCCGGCAAGCCAAGGAGAGCGCGACGTGATCGAAGTGAGGGGACTGAGCATGCGGTACGGCCGCACGCTCGCCGTCGACGACCTGACCTGCACGGTGAAACCGGGGCTGGTGACCGGGTTCTTGGGACCGAACGGCGCCGGCAAGTCCACCACCATGCGGGCCGTACTCGGACTGGAGGTCCCCGCTTCGGGTGAGGCGCTGGTGGACGGGCGACCGTACGCGTCGCTGCGCCGGCCCATGCGCACGATGGGGGCGCTGCTGGACGCCGGGGCCGTGCACGGCGGCCGGTCGGCCCGCGACCATCTCGGCTGCCTGGCGCGCAGCAACGGCATCGACCGGGCCCGCGTGACCGCCGTCCTCGATCAGGTCGGCCTGACGGACGTCGCCGGCAAGAGGATCGGCGGATTCTCCCTCGGCATGAAGCAGCGGCTGGGCATGGCGGCTGCGCTGCTCGGAGACCCGGCAGTGCTGATGTTCGACGAGCCGCTGAACGGACTGGACCCTGAGGGCATCCGCTGGCTCCGCGGCCTGCTGCGTTCGCTGGCGGACGAGGGCCGTACCGTGCTGTTGTCCAGCCACCTGATGAACGAGACGGCGCTCACCGCCGACCACGTCATCGTCATCGGACGTGGCCGGCTGATCGCTGACGCCGCCATGAACGCCCTGGCCGCGCACTTCCAGGGCGACGTGCTGGTCCGCACGCGTCACCCGGAGCGGCTCACCGCCATCATGCGCGCCCACGGCGGGACGGTGGTGGCCGAGGACGACGGCGTCCAGCCCGTTGCCCGGTCCGCTGCCCTGTCCGTCCATGGGCTGGACGCGTCCGAGATCGGCGTACTGGCGCTGTCCCAGGGAATCGCCCTGGTGGAGCTGACTCCGCGCGCCGCGTCCCTGGAGGAGGCGTTCATGCGGCTCACGGAGGACAGCACCGAGTACAGAAGCGAGAGCGGGACCACTCCGAAGGAGACCGTGCGATGATCGACGTCATCGCTTCCGAGTGGATGAAGCTCCGCACACTCCGCTCGAATCTCCACGTGCTGGCCTGCTCGGTGACGGCCGTTCTCGCCTGCGCCGGGATCGCGTTCATGATCGGCCGCGGGTTCGACGGCAAGACGTTGGACGAGAAGATGGCCTTCCCCGGCAACGGGGACGGCCTCGGCAACGGGATCGCGGTCGCCTACTTCGTGTTCGCCGTGCTGGGCGCGCTGGCGATCACCTCGGAACACGGCACCGGCATGATCCAGACGAGCCTGGTGGCCGTGCCCCGCAGGCGGGTGCTCCTGCTGGCCAAGATTCCCGGCCTGGCCGCGGTCGCTCTGGTGGCCGGTCAGGTTCTGGCGTTCATCATGCACGCGGCCTCCATGGCGGCGCTCGGCGACCGGGCCGGGCAACTTCTCCGCGAAGGGGTGACGCTGGGCACGCCGCTGTCAGAGCCGGGCGTGCTCGCCTCGGTGATCGTCGCCGGGCTGTCGATGGCCGCGGTCGCGCTGATCGGCCTCGGCGTCGGGGCGGCCGTCCGCTCCACCCCGGGCGCGCTGGTCGTGCTGACCGTGCTCATCGTGGTGCTGCCGGTGGTGGCCAAGACGCTGCCCATGCCGCTGCGCGCGCAGGCCGGCTCCTTCATGATCGAAAACCTGCCGCTCCAGATCGCGGGGGTCGGGGGCGGGATCCTGCCCCCCGCCGCGGCTGCGGGGCTGCTGGTCGCGTACGTGCTCGCCGCGTTGACCGCGGGCGCCACGATGATCACGCCGGCCGGGCGCCGGATCAAGGTGCTGGCGATCGGCGCTGCCGCGGCCGTCCTGGTCTCGGCTGTGCCTGCCGCCGCGGCAGGTTCGCCGGGCCCCTCATCGACGCCGGCCTGGGCGGGCTGCGCGGACAAGACCCTCGTCAAGGAGATGCGGTGCGCCACGATCAAGGTGCCCGTGAACTGGGCCGAGCGGTCCGGACGGAAGATCGATCTGGCCGTCGGCCTGCTCCCGGCCACCGGCGCCCAACGCAGGATGGGCACGGTGTTCGCGATCCCCGGCGGGCCGGGCGGCTCGGGCGTGGAGGACCTGAGCAAGAACGCGGGCAGCTTCACCGAACTGCGCGATCGTTTCGACGTGGTCAGCGTCGAGCCCCGCAACACCGTCGACAAGGGCGTGCTGTCGTTCGACTGTCTGTTCTCCGGCCCGTGGATCAGCTTGCCCGAAACCCGCGCCGAGTACGCCGAGCTGGGCAGACGCAACCGGGCGGCGGCTCAGCGATGCCGCAGCGCCGACCCCGAGTTCTTCGACCACATGGATTCCGCCTCCGTGGCGCGGGACATGGAGGCGATCCGCGTCGCTCTGGGGGAGGAGAAGCTGAGTTTCATCGCCAACTCCTACGGCGGCAGACCCGGGATCGAATACTCCCGGCTGTTCCCCGGCCGGGTGCGCGCGATGGTGTTCGACGGCTCGGTCAACCCGTACCTGCACGGTGCGCACAACAGGCTCACCCACGAGAAGTCCTTCACCCGCTTCGCCGCCTGGTGCGCGGCGACCACCACCTGCGCGCTGCACGACCAGGACGTCGGCGAGGTCTGGCGGGCGCTGGTGGCGCGGGCCGACCGTGTCCCGGTGCCGGTCAGAGGCGAATCGCCGGCGGCCGCCTACAGTGGGTTCGACATCAAGGAGGCCGCCGCCCCCAGCATCATCTCGCCGGGTGAGGAGCCCGACCTCCCCCAATGGACGGAGCTTGCGGAGGCGATCAAGCGGGCCGCCGACGGCGACGCCTCAGGGTTCGCCGACTACGTCCGGCGGGCCACGAAAAGCCCGAAGGTGCCCTCGTCCACGGGGATGAACATGACCCACTGCCTCGACGGCCTCGTATTCCGCGACTACGAGGAATACCGGAGGAGGCGCCGCGAAGGTGAGCGCCTGCTGCCCAACATCGCCGGGACCGAGCTCTGGCACCCGCTCGGCTGTGTCGGCTGGCCGACCTCCGTCACCAATCCGCCCGGACCACTGCCGGCCAAAGGGCTGCCGCCCTACCTGGGCGTCGGCTCCTGGACGGACTTCGACAGGAGCGCGGACATCGTACGGCGGGTACCCGGCTCTGCCGCGGTCCAGTACCAGGGATACGGCCACGGCCTCTACAACGCCGGGAACTCCTGCGTCATCGGCCACGTCAACCGCTACCTGATCAGTCTGCGCCTCCCCGCACCCGGCACCGTGTGCCCCAAGACCGGCACCTGACGGCCGACCGGGTCTCAGCGAGGTGTGCGGCCGGGCCACAACTCGGCCACCGTCTCGGGGTCGAGAAGCGGCCGGGCCACCACCTCGCCCGTGGCCCGGTCGATCACGATGCACCCGCCGCCCACGACGTCCGGCAGCCTGGCGGGATCGTCGGGGTCCAGCTCCCGCACCCAGGCGACATAACCCGCGTCGAACCCGTACACCCCCACCGGCAGTGCCTCGTCGGGCAGGCGCACCCCGTTGAAGTACTCCTCGGCCACGGCCCTGGCCTGATCCAGGTTCATCGCGGCCGTCCCCGCCGGTCGAGCATCAGGCAGAACACCCCGGTCACCGTCGTGTACGGCGGCTCGACGGACATGTGCCCCCGTTGCGCGTCGATCCAGATCACCTCGCCGTCCGCGTTGACCGCGTTCCAGGCGTGGGAGCCGCCGCCGGGCCAGCGCACCACGATGACGGCGCTCGCCCCGTGCCCGGCGTCGATCAGCCGCCGCGCGATCAGGGGGTAGGCGTGCCGCCCCTGCCCCGCGTACTGCAGGCGGTGGCCCGCCCACCGCTCGATCCTGGCCAGGCTGCCCCGCTCGCCGGTCAGCACCGGCCGGCCCATCCTGTCGTACTCGGGCAGCCGGGGCGCGGCCGTCGCGGGCTCGCCGTGCCAGGTGGACAGCACGGCCAGCGCGCAGTCGGCGGCGTTGGAGGCCCTGAACGGGTCGTCGGCGGGCCCGCCGCCGTTGATCAGCCGCACCCAGGTGCCGCGCGGGTCTGGAAAGCGGGTGCCTGGCGTCATCGACTCCGCCAGGTCCCGCTCGACCTGCGGGTCCGGCCGGGCCAGCCCGCCGGGCACGACGTACGGACGGGAGTCGGCGAGCCTGGGCGGCCGCCGCGGCCCGTCGAACCAGTCATGTTCCACCGGCTCGGGAAGCTCCACCGGCTCGGCGACCTCCGCCTCCCCCGCCCATTGCTCAGGCTCCCCGGACTTCCCGAGCTCGGTGTGTTCCTCGCAGGCCGGCCACTCCCAGGGCTCAGCACGTCCGGTGCGCTCGGCGGGGTCGGCGGCGGGGTGCTCGCGCACCGAGGCGGCGGCCTGGTTCGCCGGGGTGGAGCCGCTGTCAGGGGGCACCTCGGCGGCCCGCTCATAGTCGAGCCATCGCACCCCTTCGGCCACGACAGGGTCGTAACGCTCATCTTGAAGGACCCACCGGACACTCGGCTTGCGCTCGCGGAACACGGCCTGCCTCCTGTCATGCTCGACGACCGATCGTAGAGGCGTCACAGTGCCGGGGAGGTGAAGTCAGGCAGATTGACCGCCAGAGCTCCCCTCCCTACCTGGGCAAACAGAGCAAACCATGACAGAGATCAGACGACGTTCACCGTGATCGTGTGCCGGCCCGTCGCACCGTCAGGCGCGGACGGCGCGAGCCGGTCGGTCTGGGTGTAGCCGGACGCGTCCGTCGCGCGCACCTCGATGCGGTGCTCGCCCGGCCTGGCGTCCCAGTCGATAGACCACTGCCGCCAGGTGTCGGGCCCGGGCACCTCGGCCAGCTTCGCCTGCGTCCACTCGCCGCCGTCGAAGCGCACCTCCACGGCGTCCACCCCCTTGTGCTGCGCCCACGCCACCCCGGCGACCGTGTTGCGCCCCGGCTTCAGCGTGTCCGCGGCCTTCGGGACGTCGATGCGCGACTGCGTCTTGATCGGGCCTTTGGCCGACCAGCCCCGAGGCGTCCAGTACGCCTGGTCCCTGTCGAACCGGGTCGCCTTGATGTCCACGACCCATTTGGTGGCCGAGACGTACCCGTACAGGCCCGGCACCACCTGGCGCACGGGGAAGCCGTGGTCGACGGGGAGCACCTCGCCGTTCATCGCGACCGCGAACAGCGCGTCGCGCCCGTCCATCACCACGTCCACCGGGGTGCCGCAGGTGAAGCCGTCGGCGGAGGTGGACAGCAGCATGTCGGCGCCGGACTGCAGCCCGGCCTGGCGCAGCACCTCGGCCATGCGCACGCCCAGCCACCGGGCGTTGCCGGCCAGCGGACCGCCGACCTCGTTGGAGACGCAGGTGAGCGTGACGTCCGCCTCGGTGAGCGGCATCCTCAGCAGGTCGGCGTACGTGATCTCGACGGGCCGGTCGACCATGCCGTGGATGCGCAACGTCCAGTCGTCCGGGTTGACCTGGGGGACGATGAGCGCGGTGTCGACCCGGTAGAAGTCCTTGTTGGGCGTGACGAACGGCGACAGCCCGCCGATGCGCAGGTCCGCGCCGGCCGGAATCGGCTTCGCGGGGGTCGCGGGTTTGGGCAGCGCCACCCCGGCCCGCGCGACGCCGACGCTCTGCCTGCCGCCGAGTGTCTGCCCGAGCAGGTAGACGGCCCCGGCTGCGGCCACGCCGCCGGCCGCGCCGGTCAGCAACCGCCTCCGGCCGAACACCCGCGGCTCCCCCGCCACCCACATCACGGCGGGCCGCTCCACGACACCCCCGCCGCCACCACTTGCGGCCCCGCTCCCGGCGCTGCTCACCGAGGCGCCCTCCTCACCGCTGCGCGCACCGCTCGTGGAGGAGCTCGTCGGCGCGCCGGCTTCGGCGGCGTGCAGGGGCGGCCGGGCCTCGATCCCGTGGGCGGGGTCGCCGTCGCCGGTCGCCCGCCGTACGAGCCAGGCCAGCACCCAGGCGCCCACGCCCACGCCGGCCAGGGTCGGGAGCGCGTCCAGCAGCCCCGCCTCCGGCCGGGTCAGCACCGCCAGCAGGCCCACCACGCCGAAGGCGGCCAGCCCCGCGAAGCCGTGGGTGAGCCGGCGCAGGGCCAGCATCCCGATGAGCGGCGCGATCCCGAACAGCACGACCACCAGCACGCCACCGACGAGGACGGCCTTGTCGCTCTCACCGAACGTCCTGATCGCGAAGTCCTTGACCGGCGCGGGCGTCAGGTCGACCGTCGCATCGCCCACGGCGAGCACGGGAAACGTCTCAGGCCCGACGAACGCGGACACGAACTGCGCCGTCCCGAGAGCCGCGCACCCGGCGACCAGTCCCGGCAAAGCCCTGGCCCAGGCGGGCACCACCGATTTACTCTGCACGTCTCGACGGTACGCCGGCCCGTGCCCAGCGGTTCTTACGCGGTGGTTACGAGCCGAGCAGCTCGCGCACGATCGGCGTCAGCGCGCGGAAGGCCCGCCCACGGTGGCTGATCGCGTCTTTCTCGTCGGGCGACATCTCAGCCGTCGTGCGGTCGTAGCCGTCGGGCACCAGGATCGGGTCGTAACCGAACCCGTTGGTGCCGCGCGGGGTCTTGACGAGCCTGCCCGGCAGGACGCCCTCGACCACCCGCGACTCCCCCGACGGCACGGCCAGCGCGGCGGTGCAGGCGAAGTGGGCGCTCAGCCGGTCGGCGGGCACGTCGGACAGCTGGGCCAGCAGCAGGTCGAGGTTGGCCTGGTCGTCGCCGTGCCTGCCCGACCAGCGGGCGGAGAAGACGCCGGGCATGCCGTTGAGCACGTCGACGCAGAGCCCCGAGTCGTCGGCGACCGCGGGCAGCCCGGAGCCCTGGGCGACGGCGTGCGCCTTGAGCAGGGCGTTCTCCTCGAACGTGACGCCGGTCTCGGCGACCTCGCCGATCTCGGGGAACTCCTCCAGCCCGACGATCTCGAACCCGGCCAGGATGCGGCGCAGCTCCGCGATCTTTCCCGCGTTGCGGGTGGCCAGCACGATCTTCATGACCCCAAAGCCTCCTGTTGAACGAGCGTGAGCTCCTCGCACCCCTGCACGGCGAGGTCGAGCAGCCGGTCAAGCGCCGAGCGGTCGAACGGCGCACCCTCGGCGGTGCCCTGCACCTCGACGAAGCTGCCCTCGCCGGTCATCACGACGTTCATGTCGGTCTCGGCGGCGACGTCCTCGGTGTAGCAGAGGTCGAGCATCGGCACCGAGCCGACCACGCCGACGGACACGGCCGCGACGGAGCCGATCAGCGGGTCGCCCGGGCACATCTTGCGCCCGCGCATCCACGCGACCGCGTCCGCCAGCGCGACGTAGGCGCCGGTGATGGCGGCGGTGCGGGTGCCGCCGTCGGCCTGCAGGACGTCACAGTCGAGCAGAATGGAGTTTTCCCCCAACGCTTTGTAATCGACGCAGGCGCGCAGGGAACGGCCGATCAACCGCGATATCTCATGGGTCCTGCCACCGATTTTTCCCCGAACCGATTCACGATCGTTACGAGTATTGGTCGCGCGGGGCAACATGGCATATTCGGCGGTAACCCATCCCTGGCCGCTGCCGCGGCGCCACCGGGGCACGCTGTCCTGGACCGAGGCCGCGCACAACACCCTGGTGCCGCCGAATTCGACGAGCACGGATCCTTCGGCATGGGTGAGCCATTGCCTCGTGATGGTTATGGGACGAAGCTGGTCAGGGCTGCGGCCATCCTGTCGCGACATGCAGATCACCCTATCTCCGCGCCACAACACCCTTGACCAAATGTGTCCGACACATGGATCCTTACGCAATGACAACGGGGGTGTTGCGAAACCCTGACTTCCTACGGTTCCTCAGTTCTCACGTCGCCAACGAACTCGGCGCGAATATCTCGCGAGTGGCGCTGCCGCTGGTGGCCGTGCTGGTATTACACGCCGGCCCCACAGAGGTCGGCCTGCTGTCGGCGCTGCAGACGACGGCGCTGCTGCTGATCGGCCTGCCCGCGGGGGTGTGGGTCGACCGGATGCGCAGGCGCCGCGTGCTCATGGTCTCCGACCTGGCCAGGTTCCTGCTGCTGGGCAGCATTCCCGTCGCGGCCGAGCTGGGCGTGCTGACCATCGAGATGATGTTCCTCGTGGCGCTGCTGGTGGGCGCGGCGCAGGTCTTCAACGACGTGGCCGACCGCACCTACCTGCCCGATCTGATCACCACGGGGCAGCTCGCCGACGCCAACTCCAAGCTGGAGGTCGTACGTTCCAGCGGGTCGTTGTCGGGGCCCGCCATCGGCGGCGCGCTCGTGCAACTGCTGGGGGCCTCGCGCACGCTCGTCGCAACGGCGCTCGGCGCGCTCGCCTCGGTGCTCGTCCTGAGCAGGATCAAGGCGCCGGACAAACCGCCGGCCGCCGTCGAGCCCACGCCGCTGATACGCGGCATCCGCGAAGGGCTCGCATACGTCTGGCAGGACAGCCTGATGCGCACGTTCGTGATCACGTCGGCGGCGATGAACCTCTTCGTGAGCGCCGTACTCGGACAGTCGGTGTTGTTCCTGGCCGACGAGGTCATGCTCACGCCCGGCCTCATCGGCGTGCTGCTCATGTCGGGCGGCATCGGCGGCCTGATGGGCGGCCTGACCGGCGGCTGGCTGTCCAGGAAGTACGGCACCGCGCGGATGACCTGGCTGGCCGTCACCATCGGCTCGCCCTTCGGCCTGCTGCTGCCGATGACGGAGCCCGACTGGCGGGCGGTGTTCTTCGCGATCACCTCGATCGGCCTGTCGTGGAGTTCGGTCCTGCTGAACGTGGGGCAGGTCACCTACCGGCAGACCGTGACCCCCGAGCACGTGCTCGGCCGGGTCAACGCGTCGGTGCGGTTCATGACCTGGGGCATGATGCCGCTGGGCGCGCTGCTCGGCGGTCTGGTGGCCCAGCAGATCGGCGTACGGCAGGCCTTGTGGGTGTTCATGGGGGGCAGGCTGCTGGCGTTCCTGCCGCTGTTGTTCTCGCCGCTGCCCCGCATGCGCGACTTCGGCGAGGTTCAGGCCAGGTCGTAGACGGCGCCACTGCGGGCCAGTTCGATCGGGCCGCCGTAGCCGCCTTCCGAGGCCTCCCTGAGCACCGTCGCCTCGTCGTTCCAGGGGACGAGGTGGGTGAGCACGAGCCGGCCCACGTCGGCCATGGCGGCGTGCTCGGCGGCCTGGCGGCCGGTCAGGTGCAGGCCGGACGGCAGGTCAGGGCGGTCGACGAAAGACGCCTCGCACAGCAGCAGGTCGGCGCCCGCGGCCAGCTTCACCAGCTCGTTGGACTCGCCGGTGTCGCCGCTGTAGGCCACGGACCTACCGCCGCCGCCCACCCGGAAGCCGTACGCCTCCACCGGGTGGTTGACCAGGCCGGCGGTGACCGTGAACGGCCCGATCTCGTACGAGCCGGGCTCCAGCGGCACGAAGTCGAACGCCGTCTCCAGGCCGGGCTCGTCCGGCATGCCGTACGCGGCCGCCAGCCGGCGCGGCGCGTCCACGGGCGCGTAGACGGGCACCAGCGGGTACGGCGCCGCCGGCCCGTACGTGCGGGCGACGTGATAGCCGCAGATGTCGAGGCAGTGGTCGGCGTGCAGGTGCGTCAGGCAGATGGCGTCCACGTCGTAAAGGCCGATGTGGCGCTGGAGCGCGCCGAGCGAGCCGCTGCCGAGGTCGAGCACCATCCTGAACCCGTCCGCCTCGATGAGGTAGCAGGACGCGGGGCTGTCGGGGCCGGGGTAGCTCCCCGAGCATCCGACGATGGTCACCTTCAACGGTTTCTCCTTCGCTGGGGACCCCGGGCTTCGACCCTGGGGAGGAGAGCGAACACGCCGCGGAGCGGCGCCGTGCACGTCGGTTCGCCGTCCGGGCGGAACGACGTCGAGCAGGACCGGTGTCGGTGCCACCGGCCAGGGACCCGAATCAAGTGGGCTCCTTCCCGGTACGACGCTCCGCGTCGCTGGGCCCCTCGATCCCGGTGTGCTCCCTTGTCGCGCCGCCGTTCCAAGCCCCGGAAACGGGTGCGGCCGAGTGCCCGTTCCAGGTGGTGCCCCCCAGCGGTGCGACCTCGACCGCGTCGATCTCCGGCCCCAGGAAGCGCCGCCCGAGCCGGGCGAACAGCAGGGAGTCGCCGGTGGCGCGGAAGCGGTGCCGGGGGGCGGCCTCGCCGCCTGCCGCCAGACCGCGGTCGTGCAGGATGCGGTAGACGTCCTTGGCCGTCTCCTCCGCGCTGGAGACCAGCGTCACGCCGTCGCCGGCGACGTAGGAGATGGCGCCGGTGAGCAGCGGGTAGTGGGTGCAGCCGAGGATGAGCGTGTCGCACCCGGCGGCCCTGATGGGCTCCAGGTAGTCGCGGACGACCTCGATGAGCTCGTCGCTCATCGTCTCCCCTCGTTCGACGTACTCCACCAGGCGTGGGGCGGCCACGCCGGTGAGCCGCACGTCGGGCGCCGCGGTGAAGGCGTCGTGGTAGGCCATCGAGTCGATGGTGGCCCTGGTGGCGATCACGCCCACCCTGCCGGTGCGGGTGGCGCGCACCGCCCGCCTGGTGGCGGGCTGGATCACTTCGACGACCGGCACGTCATAGCGCTCGCGGGCGTCGCGCAGCACGGCGGCGCTCGCGCTGTTGCACGCGATCACGAGCATCTTGACGTCGTGCTCGACGAGGTGGTCCATCACCTCCAGGGCGTAGGCGCGGACCTGCGCGATGCTCTTCGGCCCGTACGGCTGGCGGGCCGTGTCGGCCACGTACGTGATCGACTCGCAGGGCAGCTGGTCGATGATCGCGCGGGCGACCGTCAGGCCGCCGACCCCGCTGTCGAAGATCCCAATACTCGCGTCCGGCACGCCTTCGAGGGTAGGCGACCTGCCCGATCAACTCTGCGTAAGAATGCTCACAGTCGCGCGCCGCGCTCGCTCATTTGTGAAACATGGTGGTGATGTGGTGGCGCCTTGGCCGCCACCACACTTTCATCCCCTGCCGACGCGGGCCAGCTGGCGCGACTGGGCCACGAGCCTGCCGGTCGAGTCGCGTACCTCCGCCTCCTCGTCGAACCAGCCGTCCGAGACGAGCCGGCCGCCGCAGAGCACGGTGAGCCAGCCGGGTGCGGGCAGGGCTCGCAGGTGCAGGGTGAGGTCCACGGTCGGCGCCCAGCCGCGCGCGCCCGCGGAGAACACCACGGGCGGCAGCGCGTCCACGGCCAGGGCCAGCACGTACGGGTCGGGGTCCTGCGGCTCCGCCATCCTGAAGTAGGCGCGCGACTCCGGCCTGCCGCTGGGCTCGCCCTTCAGCCAGCCGATCGTGGGCGGGTCGAACAGCACCTCCATCTGGGCGTTCAGCATCATGCCCGACTCGGGCTTGGGGTCGGGCAGCGGGACGCAGTCGTCCATGCCGGGCATGGCGAAGGGCGCTTCGGCGGCGTAGACCGGCTCGGCCCCGTGCAGGGTGGCGGTCGTGACCGAGCTCGCGATCTGCGCCACGCCGTCCTGCACGAGCGTGGCCCTGGCGAACGCGGCCGTCCTGCCCGCCTTGAGCGGCTCGATGACGACCTGGGCGGGGCCGGGGACCGGCGCCTTCAGGAACTGCGCGCTCGTGGTCACGGGATGGTCGAACGGCGAGGCCTGCGCGGCCGCACGCATGATCACGGCCAGCAGGTAGCCGCCGTTGAGCGGTCCGCCGATGCCGTATCCCGGGTCGAGGCACACATCATAAGTGTTGTCGTCGACCCTGATCACCTGTGTCGCCTCGTCGAACTTCGTCATCCGCACCCACCTCGTCTGGAACTTAGTTCTAGTGCCCCCTTACTGTAGCCGCGTGACGGCAGGCGTACCGCCACGAGTGGGACTCCTGGTGGGAAGTCGTACTTCAGCGCATTGCAAGCGGTGGTCTACCAACATCAGCTACCTTCACTGTGGCCATAAGTCCACATTGTGAGTTGAGTGATGTCTGTGAATAATCCCCCGTCCGGTCAGGACCCTGACCGGACCACGGCATACAACTGGAACCAGGGGCAGCAGCCGGAGAACCCCCCGACGATGCCGATGTCATCGGGTGGCCCGTACCCGCCGCAGCAGCCTTACGGCCAGCAGGCCCAGGGGGGCTATGGCCAGCAGCCGCCGCCACAGCAGCCGTACGGCCAGCAGCCTCCCTACGGGCAGCAGCCGCAGCAGCCGCAGCAGCAGTGGCAGCAGGGCGGCTGGCAACAGCAGCAGCCCCAGCAGGGCTGGCAGCAGGAGCAGGGCTGGCAGCAGCAGGCCCAGTACGCGCAGGGCGGCGGCTGGCAGCAGCAGGGCCCTGACGGCGCCGGCCCGCCGCAGCCGCCCAGGAAGGGCCCCAAGACGTGGATCATCGCCGTGGCGGCCGCGCTGGCCGTGGTGCTGCTCGGCGGCGGCGCCGTGTGGGCCGTGGGCGCCATCGGCGGCGGCGGCGCGCAGCCGCACGAGGTGCTCCCCGCCGACAGCCTCGCCTACGCCCGGCTCGACCTCGACCCGGCCGCCAACCAGAAGGTGGCGCTGTTCCAGCTGGCCAGGAAGTTCACGGCCACCAAGGACACCTTCTCCGGCGAGGACCCGCGCAAGGCGCTGTTCGACACCATCACCCAGGGCGACGACTCGAAGGTCGACTTCGCTCAGGACGTCGACCCGTGGCTGGGCAGCAGGATCGGCTTCGCCGCCGTCCCCTCCGGCAAGGACGAGCCCGACTTCGCCGTGGCCGTGCAGGTCACGGACGAGGAGCTGGCCAAGGCCGGCATCGCCAAGCTCATGGACGGCGACAGGTACGGCATCGCCTTCCGCGATGACTACGCGCTCCTCGCCGCCTCGCAGGAACTCGCCGACAAGTACGCGCAGGCAGAAGGCAGCCTGGGCGACAACGCCGACTTCAATGACGACATCGCCGCGCTCGGTGAGCAGGGCGTGTTGTCGTTCTGGGCCCACGTCGGCAGCATCGCCGAGGCGACCAAGAAGGCGATGACACCCGAGCAGGCCGCGGGCCTCCAGCAGGTCAAGGACGCCAGGTTCGCCGGCGCGCTCCGCTTCGACAGCGCCTACGTCGAGCTGGCCGGCGTCGTCAACGGCGCCAAGGGCATGACGCCCCAGGGCGACCTGCCTCCGGCCAACCTGGGTGTCCTGCCCGCGAGCACGGCCGGCGCCCTGTCGATCTCCGGCCTCGACCAGGTCCTCACCAAGAACTGGGCCAACATCGAGAAGCAGGCCACGGCCACCGGCTCCGCCGACGTCCAGCAGATGCTCGCGCAGATCAAGACCCGCTACGGGCTGGAGCTGCCGGGCGACCTCGCGACGCTCTTCGGCAAGAACTTCACGTTCGCGGTCGACAGCGAGGGCCTGAGCGACAACCAGTTCAGGGCCGGCGCGCGCATCGCCACCGACCCGGCCAGGGCACAGGCCGTCCTGGACAAGATCCAGCAGGCGATGGCCAACGGCGGGCAGGGCGCTCCGCAGATCGCCAAGGTCGCCGGTGACGGCGTCTTCACCGTGGCGACGACGGACGACTACGCCAAGAAGCTTGCCGAAACGGGCACGCTGGCCGACTCGGAGACGTTCAAGACGGCGATCGCCGACCCGGACGAGGCCAACATGGCGCTCTTCGTCGACCTCGACAAGATCGAGAGCCTGTACCTGAACTCCATGCAGGGCGACGAGAAGGCCAACGCGCAGGTGCTCAAGGCCGTCGGCATGAGCACGTCAATGACCGACAGCTCCGCGACGTTCTCGCTGAGGGTGCTGGTCAACTAGACGGGGCCCGAGACAGCCGTACACGCGACGAGGGCGGCCGGTTCAGCGAACCGGCCGCCCTCGTGCCGTCCTTGGTCCGGGAGCCGTCAGGCCCAGAGCTGGCCTTCGAGGCGGTCCTCCGCCTCCGCGAGCGTGCCTTCGTACGCGCCCGTGGACAGGTATTTCCAGCCGCCGTCGGCCACCACGAAGGCGATGTCGGCGCGCTCGCCCGCCTTGACCGCCTTCCTGGCCACGCCCAGGGCCGCGTGCAGCGCCGCTCCGGTCGACACCCCGGCGAAGATGCCCTCGGCGGCCAGCAGCTCGCGGGTGCGCCGCAGCGCGTCGGCCGAGCCGACCGAGAAGCGCGTGGTCAGCACGGACTCGTCGTAGAGCTCGGGGATGAAGCCCTCGTCCACGTTGCGCAGCCCGTAGACCAGCTCGCCGTAGCGCGGCTCGGCGGCGACGATCTGCACGTCCGGCACCCGCTCGCGCAGGAACCGCCCGACCCCCATCAGCGTGCCCGTCGTGCCGAGCCCGGCCACGAAGTGCGTGACGGTGGGCAGATCCTCCAGGATCTCCGGGCCCGTTGAGTCGTAGTGGGAGCGCCAGTTGGCGGGATTGCCGTACTGGTAGAGCATCACCCACGACGGGTTCTTCTCGGCCAGCTCCTTGGCCACGCGCACGGCCTCGTTGGAGCCGCCCGCGGCCGGCGAGGAGATGATCTCGGCGCCCCACATGCGCAGCAGCTGGCGGCGCTCCTCCGACGTGTTCTCCGGCATCACGCAGATCAGGTTGTAGCCCTTGAGCTTGGCCGACATGGCCAGCGAGATGCCGGTGTTGCCGCTGGTGGGCTCGAGGATGGTGCAACCGGGAGTGAGCCGCCCGTTCTTCTCGGCCTCCTGGATCATCCAGAGCGCCGGACGGTCCTTGACCGACCCGGTCGGGTTGCGGTCTTCGAGCTTGGCCCAGATCCGCACCTCCGCGGAAGGGGACAACCTCGGCAGCCCCACCAGAGGCGTGCGCCCGACCGAGTCGATCAACGAGTCGAAACGCATGTCAGCCACCGGCGACGGCGGGAAGCACGGTCACCGTGTCGCCGTCGGACAGCGGCGTGCCAAGCCCGCCCAGGAAACGCACGTCCTCGTCGTTGAGGTAGACGTTGACGAATCGGCGCAGATTGCCCTGGTCGACCAGGCGGTCCTTGATGCCGGGGTGGCGCGACTCGAGATTGCTGATCAGCTCGTCGAGGGTGGCGCCCTCGGCGTTGACGGCCTTCGCGCCGTCAGTGTAGTTGCGCAGAATGGTCGGAATGCGAACCTCGATGGCCATCGCGGTCAGTCTCCTCAGGTCAGTCGTCGTCCCATCGGCAGCAACGCCGACGGCAGGATGCGGATTCCGGGGAAGTTTCACCAGGGATCTGCTCGCCGGGCGCCGCGCCCTCACGGGCGTGACGGCAGCCCGCGCAGCGGCTCTCTCACGGACAGTCGTAGACGACGACAGCCGGGGTGTGCGCGAAAAGGAAGCTCTGCACCTGCCGGACCATCATGGGATGAACCTTACCTCTTCCTCCGTGATGACGCCTTCGAGGATGCGGTAGGAGCGGAACTCCACCTCGGTGTCGTCCTTGGTGGAGACCAGGACGTAGTGGGCGTCCGGCTCGGAGGCGTAGGACACGTCGGTGCGCGACGGGTAGGCCTCGGTGGCAGTGTGGGAGTGATAGATGACGACGGGCTCCTCGTCGCGCTCGTCCATCTCCTTCCAGACCCTGAACTGCTCCATCGAGTCGAAGCGGTAGAAGGTCGGCGAGCGCTCGGCGTTCTCCATCGGGATGAACCGCTCGGGCACGCCGTCCCGGCCCGCGATGATGCCACACGCCTCGTCGGGGTGATCGGCACGGGCGTGTGCGACGATCCTGTCGGCGAGTTCCTGCGAGATCGACAGCATGACCCGGAAGCTACCAGAGTGCCCGCACCAGGCTGTCCTGCAGGTAGGTCAGCCAGTCGTAGGTGACGTAGGCCGGGTAGCGGGGGTCGTCCTCCGACATCATCGCGATCTCGTCGTGGACCTCCTCCGTCACCTCGAGCTTGACTCCGAGCGTCAGGCGCACGTCGTTGAGCGAGCGCAGCCAGGCCTGGGCCTGCTCGGGCGTGAGCTCCGCATGGCCGGGAGCGGCGGTGTCGAAGACGGTCTGCGCGTCGGCCCGCTTGCCGTCGCGCAGCGTAGCCTCGGTGTAGCGGCGGAACTCGGCGGAGTCCTTCTCGTCCTCGTACGCCGAGGGGAACAACCTGGCCAGCACCGGATCGGACGGCACCGCCGTGTCACCGATCCCGAGCGCCCGCTCCAGCGGGTCGTCGCTCGTCTGGCCCGGAGAGACGATGCCGAGCATCATCGACACGAGCGAGCGCAGCAGCGAGACCTCCGCGGCCTCGAAGACCGCGATGACGCCGCCGTTCCTGCCCGGCTTGAACCCCGAACTCACCCGTGCCGCCTCACTTGACCGAATCCGGCTGGACCGTCGCCCACAGGCCGTAGGAGTGGAGAATCTGCACATCGCGTTCCATCTCTTCACGCGTGCCACTGGACACGACAGCCTTGCCCTTGTGGTGGACGTCCAGCATGAGTTTCTCGGCCTTCTCCCTGGTGTAGCCGAAGACCGTTTGGAAGACATAGGTCACGTAGGACATGAGGTTGACCGGGTCGTTCCAGACGATGGTCACCCAAGGCAGATCGGGTCGGACGTCCGATGACGGACGCTCAACGGCGATTGGAGCGGTGCTACCCACATCCCCGAGTCTGCCCTATCTGGGCCGTAGTCTTCGACTCGTGACAATGACCATAAGCACTGCGTTGCTCACAGATCACTATGAGCTGACGATGCTGCAGGCGGCCCTGCGGAGCGGCGCGGCGCACAGGCGCGCCGTCTTCGAGGTGTTCGCCAGGCACCTGCCGGGCGGGCGGCGTTACGGGGTTGTCGCCGGGACGGGACGTGTCCTGGACGAGCTTGAACGCTTCCGATTCGGTGACGAAGAACTCACCTACCTGCGCGAGCACCGGGTCGTCGATGAGTCCACTCTGGCGTTTCTGGCCGATTACCGATTCTCGGGCGACATCTACGGCTATCGCGAGGGCGAGCTCTACTTCCCCGCCTCCCCCATCATGATCGTGGAGGGCACCTTCGCCGAGGCCGTGCTCCTGGAGACGATCACGCTGTCGATCCTCAACCACGACTGCGCCATCGCCTCCGCCGCCTCCCGCATGGCCAACGCCGCCGGCAAGCGCCCCCTCATCGAGATGGGCTCGCGCCGTACGCACGAGAGAGCCGCGGTGGCCTCCGCACGGGCCGCGTACATCGCGGGGTTCGCCTCGACCTCCAACCTGATGGCCGGACGCGTGTACGGGGTCCCCACGGCCGGCACGGCCGCCCACGCGTTCACCCTGCTGCACGACTCGGAACGTGACGCGTTCGAGGCCCAGATCGCTTCCCTGGGGCCGGAGACGACGCTGCTGGTGGACACGTACGACGTGGCCGAGGCGGTCCGCACGGCCGTCGAGCTGGCCGGACCCAAGCTGGGGGCCGTCCGCATCGACTCGGGCGACCTCGCGGCGGCCGCGCAGGAGGTGCGTGAGCAGTTGGACGCGCTCGGGGCGTTCAACACCCGTGTCCTCGTCACCTCCGACCTCGACGAGTACGCCATCGCCGCGCTGGCGGCCGCCCCCGTGGACGGCTACGGCGTGGGCACCTCCCTGGTGACCGGGTCGGGCGTGCCCACGGCGGCGCTGGTGTACAAGCTGGTGGCGCGGGAGACGGCCACGGGCGAGCTGGAGGCCGTGGCCAAACGCTCGGTCGGCAAACCGTCGCGCGGGGGGCGCAAGGAGGCCTACCGGCTGTACGACGAGAGCGGCCACTGCGACACCGAGCTGATCACGACCGGCGGGCTCGCCCCGGAGGGCGGCATCCCCCTGCTGCACGAGCTCGTACGCGACGGCGAGGTCGTCGGCAGGGAGCCCCTGTCCGACGCCCGCGAACGTCACGCCAAGGCCGTCACCAAGCTCCCCCAGGACGCCCTCCACCTCGGCCGGGGCTATGCGGCGATCCCCACCGAGTTCGCCTGACGTATCGTGGCACCATGGGCAGCGCGCTGATCATCGTCGACGTGCAGAACGACTTCTGCGAGGGCGGCAGCCTCGCCGTCGCCGGCGGCTCGCAGGTGGCGGAGGCGATCACCCGTCACGTGGCCGACCACGACTACGACCACGTGGTGGCCACCCGCGACCACCACATCTCGCCGGGCGAGCACTTCTCCGAGACCCCCGACTACGCCTCCACCTGGCCCGCCCACTGCGTCGCCGGCACGCCCGGCGCCGACTTCCACCGCGCCTTCGACCTGTCGGCGGTGCAGGAGGTGTTCAGCAAGGGCGCCTACGACGCGGCGTACAGCGGGTTCGAGGGCACCTCGCGCGAGGGGGAGCCGCTGCAGGAGTGGCTGAAGGAACGCGGGGTGAGCCAGGTCGACGTGGCCGGCATCGCCACCGACCACTGCGTGCGCGCCACCGCCCTCGACGCGCTCAAGCACGGGTTCGAGGTGCGGGTGCTGCTCGACCTTACGGCGGGCGTGGCACCGGCGACCACGGAGGCGGCGCTGGCGGAGCTCAAGGCCGCCGGCGCCGCCCTGCGCGGCACGCCCGTGCTGGGCTGATCAGTTGGCATCGGAGGGAAGCGCCGTGAAGGCGTCGCCCCAGAGCGGCTTCATCGCCCCGAAGAGCCGCTGATCGCGCGTCAGCACCCTGGTCGTGGCATGCCGTCCGGCCACGAGCGCGACCGAGGCGTCCGTCAACCCGACGCACATGCCCCGATAGCGTTCGACGATGTGCACCGCCCGTCGGACGTCGGCGGCCGCCACGGAGACCATCTCGTAGCTCCCGTCGCTGACGTCGTGCAGGAACCGAAGCTCCCTGCGCTCCCCGGCGCGTTTGGGGAACATGTAGTCCACCTCGGCGAGCACGTAGGGGGACAGCAGGAGCGGCCCTGGGTCGGACAAGGGGACGTTCGCCGACGACCTCTTCGGCGAGAGCGCGTGTGACCGCTTCGCGGATGTAGTCCCCTTCGGACATCTCGTGGCAACCCTGCGGTCATGAGGAGGTCAACATCGGCGCGCGGCAACCTCATGCGAAGAGTGGAAGATCTTCACCCGGGCGACAGGACCTTCAGCCCTGGGCCAGCCGCAGGGCGTCGTCGGCCTGGTCGAAGACCTCGAAGGCGTGCCGGAGCCCGGTGATCGACAACACGCGCTTCATCACCCCCTGGACCCCCCCGAGCAGCAGCCTGGTGTCCCTGGTCTCACAGCGCTGCAGAATCTCGACGAGTTCGTTCACGCCCATCGAGTCGCAGAACCAGACGGCGCTCAGGTCGATGACGAGGAACGGCGTCGGCGGCACGTCCCACACGCGTTGCAGGTGCTCCCTCAGCACCGGCAGCCCGTTGACGTCGAGTTCGCCTTCGAGCCGGATGATGACGGCGTTCTGAGAGAGGCCGGAAGTGACGATCAGCGTCGACCTACCGGTGGCCTCAGACGACATGGGTGGAGTCCTTCTGCATATCTCGAGACAGCCAATCGTGGTTGTTGCCGCTTGGGTCGAGCTTCTAACAGAAGGTCACTGCTCTGTGTCCAAACACACATAGTCACTCAGCGCGACCGCGCCCGCGGCGGCGCGGTCGGTAGGCGCGCGGCGCAGGGGGCGGTGCGCCGCGCGCGGTGACGGCCTCAGATCGCCCCGAAGGATCGTGGGAGTGGAGCCACCAGACCGAGATCCCGCCCTTGCACCGCCTCGAGAAGTACGCCGCGTTCTTCGCCACCAGGTGATCGCTGGCCAACGGGCACGCCCGCGTGCTGCCGCTGTCGGACATGACGGCCGACGAGCTGGCGGAGCACCGCGCTGCTCGACGAGCTGACCCGCTGCGCAGGAACGCGCTGCGCCACCAGGCCTCCGCCGAGAGGCCGCCACCACAGAGGTCGTCTACCGCCCCGACGGCAGGCACGAACGCCGGCCCGAACGATGCCTCATCATGGTCAGGCACCTCGCCCCCACCCGCGAACCCTCACCAGCCCAGGGCGCTAGCGTCGCTGGGTGGCCCAGCGGCGGATGGTGGCGATGCGTTCCTGGATCTGCTCGGCGGTCGCCTGCGCGATCGGCGGCCCGCCGCAGGCGCGGCGTAGCTCGGAGTGGATGACCCCGTGCGGCTGGCCCGTGCGGTGGTTCCAGGCGCCGACCAGGCCGTTGAGCTCGCGCCGCAGCTCGGCGATCTGCTCGTGCGGCGCCAGGGTCTGCCGCGGCTCGGCGTCCGGCTGCTTGCGCTTCGCTGCCTGCTGGTCGGACTGGCGTTTGCGCAGGAGCGTGGCCACCTGGTCGGGCTCCAGCAGGCCGGGCAGGCCGATGAAGTCCTCTTCCTCGGCCGAGCCGAGCTCGGCCCCCGTGCCGAACTCACCCCCGTCGAACAGCACGCGGTCGAACGTGGCCGACGTCTCCATCGTCTCGAACGGCAGCTCGTCGCCCAGGACGTCGGGGTTGTCCTTCTCGCGGTTGGCCTGTTCGAGCAGGGTGTCGTCGAGGCCGTCCTCCGGGGGCCGCTTGTTGAGGACGTGGTCGCGCTCGGCCTCCATCTCGTTGGCCAGGCCCATGAGCGTGGGGACCGAGGGCAGGAAGACGGACGCGGTCTCGCCGCGCTTGCGGGCGCGGACGAACCGGCCCACGGCCTGGGCGAAGAAGAGCGGGGTCGAGGTCGAGGTGGCGTAGACGCCCACGCACAGCCGGGGGATGTCGACGCCCTCGGACACCATGCGCACGGCCACCAGCCAGCGGTCCTCGGACGCCGCGAACTGCTTGATCTTCTTCGAGGCGCCGGGGTCGTCGGAGAGCACCACGGTTGCGCCCTCGCCGCTGATGTTGCGCAGGTGGCGGGCGTAGGCGCGGGCGGTCTCGTGATCGGTGGCGATGACCAGGCCTCCGGCGTCGGGGACGCCCCTGCGCACCTCGGTGAGCCGGCGGTCGGCGGCCTGCATGACCTGGCGGATCCAGTCGCCCTTCGGGTCGAGCGCGGCCCGCCAGGCCTGGGAGAGCTGGTCCTTGGTGAGCGGGGTGCCCAGGGTCGCGGCGATCTCGTCGCCGGCCCGCGTGCGCCACTTCATCTCGCCGGAGTAGGCCAGGAAGATGACCGGGCGCACGACCCCGTCGTCGAGGGCGGGGCCGTAGCCGTAGGAGTAGTCGGCGACGCTGCGTTTGAAGCCCTCGGCGTCCTCCTCGTAACCGACGAACGGGATGGGGTTGTCGTCGGACCTGAACGGGGTGCCGGTGAGCTGGAGCCGCCGCGTGGCGGGCTCGAACGCCTCGCGCACGCCGTCGCCCCACGACTTGGCGTCGCCGGCGTGGTGGATCTCGTCGAAGACGACCAGGGTCTTGCGCGCCTCGGTGCGCGCCCGGTGCAGCGCCGGGTGCATGGCGACCTGCGCGTAGGTCACCGCGACCCCGGTGTAGTCGCGGGACGTGGCGCCCTGGCTGTTCTTGAACTCGGGGTCGATGTTGATGCCCACCCGCCCGGCCGCGTCGGCCCACTGGCGCTTGAGGTGCTCGGTGGGCGTCACGATGGTGACCGCCCTGATCACTCCCTTGGCGAGCAGCTCGCTGGCGATGCGCAGGGCGTAGGTGGTCTTGCCCGCGCCCGGGGTCGCCACGGTGAGGAAGTCGCGCGGCTCGCGCCTGAAGTAGAGGTCGAACGCCTCCTGCTGCCACGCGCGCAGCTTCTGGGCGGTGCCCCAGGCTGCTCGGTCGGGATAGGAAGGCGAAAGGTGGGACGCGGCGAAGGTGCTCACCGCATCACCTCTGGGGTTGGTGTGCTTCGCTTTCTCACAGTGACCCTAGAGTAATCGGGCCCACCGACAAGACGTGCCGTGAGCCGAGGATTCTGGCCAAGGTGATCCTCACGTGTTAGGGGGCGGGGGCTTCTCATCCCGGCCGGATGCTCGTCATGACCATGTCGAGCTCCTGCCTGCGATCGGTGTCGGCGGGCTGGAGCAGCCCGACGAGCAGCACGGTCCTGGCGCCGCGAGTGAGCAGCATCACGCGCAGGAACGCCGGCCGGTTGACCACGTCCCGATATTCCGCGCGCAGTGCCCGCGTGTGACCGTCCGGGAGCTTCTTGTCCTCGACGACGGTCACGCGGTCCCCTTTGAGCAGGAGCCTGGAGTAGAGCTCCGCCGCCTCCTTGGCGGCCTTGCCCGCGTCCTTCGCCGGCGGCATCGGCCTGGCCATGACGAGCGCTCCCGCGTCGTCCCTGATGACCGAGGTGAACCCGGTCACCGGCGGCACCGGCCCCTCGCGCCACCCCTGCGGCAGGGCCACCGACACTCCCGCCGGCGAGTCGCTCGACCGGCCGTTGTCCGCCGGCGGCGCGGTGGACCGCAGCACCACGGCGGCCACCACGATCAGCCCCGCCC
>NZ_JAAAHR010000080.1:0-38503 GCF_009908215.1 Nonomuraea sp. K271
TCCCGCTACATCCCGCCCACCCCCGGCACTCCGCAACCCACCGACTGGGGCGACCCTGACCGGCTGCGCGCGCTGTTCGGCGACGGGATCGCCGACTTCCGTGCGACCCGCAGGGACTTCGTCTTCCGCTACCGCTCGCCCGAGCACTGGCTGGAGCATTTCAAGACCAACTTCGGACCCACCAGCATGGTCTTCTCCGTGCTCACTCCGCGCCAGGCGACGGCGCTCGAGCGGGACCTGATCGACATGTGGCGCCCGTGGAACAGGGCCACCGACGGCGCCCTGGTCGCACCCGTCGAATACCTTGAGGCCATACTGACCAAGAAGCCCTGAGCAGGAACCGACCGCGCGGCCGACCAGCGTTCGGCGGGATCGGGTCACACCGACCGCCGGAGAGCGCCGACCGGCGGAAGTCGTGAGAAAGGCCGACCGCGTGGGCGGTCGGCCTTTCGTCTGTCAGCCGGCCTCGGCGACGGGGGCGAGCGCATCGCCGAACGAGCCGAGCAGCGACTCGATGGCGGTCAGGCAGGTGCCGCACCCGGTGCCCGCGTGGGTCTCCCTGCCGATGGCCGCCGCCGTGTCCGCGCCCGCCAGCCACGCGGTCCTGATCCGGTCCTTGGAGACGCCGTTGCAGTGGCAGACCGTCGACGTGCCCGGCAGCCGGGCCGGATCGTGCGCCGGTTCGTGGGCGGCCAGCTCAGGGAAGAGCAGGCTCTCCCGTACGGCGGGCACCCGGCTTTGCCGGTCGTACAGTTGCGTGAGCGTGCCGACCGCGTCACCGCGGCCCAGCAGGATGGCGCCGGCGAGCCGGTGGTCGCGGATGACCAGCTTCCGGTAGATCCCGGCGGCGGGATGGCTGAAGGTGACGGTCTCGCCTTCCGCGTGCACATCGCCCAGCGACGCCACCTCCAGGCTGGGCGCCTTGAGCCTGGTGACCACCTGAGACCCGCGGTAGCGCACCGGCTCCCCCGCGAGGTGGGCGGCGAGCACGGCGGCCTGGTCGCAGCAGGGGCCGACCAGGCCGTAGGTGACGCCGCGATGCTGCGCGCATTCACCGATCGCGTACACGGCCGGGTCATCGGTGCGGAGCCGGTCGTCCACCACGATGCCGCGCTCGACCGCCAGCCCCGCGTCCTGGGCGAGGGACGTGACGGGACGCACCCCACAGGAGGTGATCACCAGGTCTGCCTCGATCGACGCGCCGTCGGCCAGCACCACCCCGCCGGGCTCGACCGCCGCGACGCTGACGCCGACGTGGACGGTGATGCCGAGACCGGCCAGCGTCCTGGCGAGGATGTCGCCCCCGTGGGCGTCGAGCTGGCGTTCCATGAGGTGACCCGCGAGGTGCACGATGGTCACCCGGTTACCCCGTACCGCCAGCCCGCGTGCCGCCTCGATACCGAGCAGGCCGCCGCCGATCACCACGGCGTGGCGGGCGGTGCGGGCGCGGGCGAGGATGCGCTCGCAGTCATCCAGCGTGCGGAACGGGAGGGTGCGTTCGATGCCGGGCACGGGCGGCATGAGCGGCTCGCTGCCGGTGGCCAGGACGCAGACGTCGTAGCGGGCGCGGCTGCCGTCCTCGGCGACGACCTGCCGTGCCGCCCGGTCGATCGCGGTGACCCGCAGGCCGGAGCGGACATCGACGTCGTCGGGCAGCGGCGTCGCCAGTTGGCTCTCGCGGGTGGTCTCGGCGAGCACGCCGGAGAGCAACACCCGGTTGTACGGCAGACGCGGCTCGGCCCCGAACAGGGTGATGTCCGCGCCGCGCAGCCGTGCGTCACTGACCAGCCGGGCGCCGGCCATGCCGCCGCCGATCACTACCACTTTCACGGGCGGCCTCCACGCGTACTGCGCACACCTTCAGTTCCGGCATGCGCGAGATGGGATCCAGGGCTGGATTTGTCAGGAAATTTGCTCCCAACCAGTGGAAGGGCATGAACACCGTGTCGTGCCGGACACCCGCGGTGATCCTGGCGGGCACGGTGACGCTGCCCCGGCGGCTGCTCACCCGGACGGCGTCGCCCTGCGCCACTGACAGCCGGGCCGCCAGATCGGGGTGCAGTTCGACGTACGGCCCAGGGACGGCACGGTCGAGATCGCGGACCCGGCGGGTCTGCGCGCCGCTCTGGTAGTGCTGCAGCACCCGGCCCGTGGTGAGGTAGACCGGGTAGTCCGCGCAGATGTCCTCGGCCGCCGGGCGGAACTGCACAGGCACGAAGCGCGCCCTGCCGTCGGGGGTGGCGAAGCCGTCCTGGAACAGCCGCGTCCCTCCCCAGAACCCTCCGGTGTCGTAGTCGATCCGCGAGTAGTCGGCGGGGCCGCCGGCGCTGGCCCGGCGGAGTTCCGCGAAGACGCGCTCGGGGTCGGGAGTGAAGTCTCCCGGGGCGTTCATGCGCCGTGCGAGCTCGTACATGACGTCCAGGTCGGATCGGACACCGGGCGGTGGGACGGTCGCCCTGCGGCGGCGGACCACCCTGCCCTCCAGGGTCGTCATGGTGCCGTTCTCCTCCGCCCACTGGGTGACGGGCAGGACCACGTCGGCCAGCCGGGCGGTCTCGGACGGAACGACATCGCACACCATCAGGAAGTCAAGGGCACGCAGTCGCCGCCGTACGCGTGCCGTATCGGGCGCGGAGACCGCCGGGTTGGAGCCGAAGACCAACAGCGCCCTGGGTCCGCCCGGCGCGCCCAGTGACCGGAGAAGTTCGTGGGCCGACCGCCCGGGCCCCGGCAGGTCCTGCGGACGAACTCCCCAGACGCGTGCGACGTGCGCACGCGCCGCGGGATCGCGGATGTCGCGATAGCCGGGCAACTGGTCGGCCTTCTGCCCGTGCTCTCGACCGCCCTGTCCGTTGCCCTGCCCGGTGAGCGTGCCGAAGCCGGATCCCGGACGGCCGGGCAGTCCCAGGGCGAGCGCCAGGTTGATGAAACCGGTCACCGTGTCCACGCCCTTGGCGTGCTGTTCGGCGCCGCGCGCGGTGAGCACGACGGCGGGACGGCGCGCCAGCGCGCGGGCCGTCTCGCGCATCAGGCGCACCGGCACCCCGGTGATCCGCTCCGCCCGCTCCGGCCAGTAGGCGTTGGACGCCGCGACCGCCTCGGGGAAGCCGCAGGTCCGTTCCGCTATGTAGCCGGCGTCGATGAGGTCGTCGGCGACGGCGATGTGCAGCAGCCCCAACGCCAGCGCCAGATCCGTCCCGGGGGTGATCTGCAGATGCAGGTCGGCGAGCCTGGCCGTCGCCGTCAGGCGCGGATCCACCACGATCAGCCGTTTCGCACCGCGCAACCGCCGTATGAAGGGCGGCATGGTCTCGGCCGGGTTGGCCCCGACCAGCAGCACGGTCTCCGCTTCCGCGAGGTCGGCGGCGGGGAACGGCAGGCCACGATCGACGCCGAAGGCGCGTTGCACGGCGGCGGCCGCCGACGACATGCAGAAGCGGCCGTTGTAGTCGATCTGGCTGGTGCGCAGCGCGACGCGGGCGAACTTGCCCAGCAGGTACGCCTTCTCGTTGGTGAGGCCGCCTCCGCCGAACACCGCCACGCCGTCCGGGCCGTAAGACTCCTGAACCAGGCGGATGCGAGTGACGGCCAGATCGAGCGCGTCGTCCCAGGTGGCGGGCTGCCCGTCCACCAGGGGCGTGGTCAGCCGATCCGGCGCGCGCAGCACCTCGGCGGCCGTCCAGCCTTTCTGGCACAGGTTCTCGGCGGAGATCAGCCCACCGGACGAGACGTCCATGCCGCACTGGAGCGCGCAGTAGGGGCAGTGCGTCCTGGTCATACCCGCGCCTCGGCCAGGCTGGGCCGCCACCACAGCAGCACCGTGCGCATGTAGCACCACCACGTGACCCCGCAACAGACCAGGTAGAACAGCACGAACGCGGCCAGCGCCGCCCCCGCGCCGCCGACGGCCGCGTAGGACGCGCCGAACGCGCGGTTGATGAAGAAGCCGCCCAGCGCGCCGACCGCGGACACCAGGCCGAGTGCGGAGGAGGTCGCGCGCCTGCCGCCTTCCGCACTGCGCTCGATCGTCGTGAAAATGGCCGGGATCATGCGGTAGGTGGAGCCGTTCCCTACCCCGGACGTGACGAACAGGAGCATGAACGCCGCGAAGAACGCGGGGAAGACGGCGGACGCGATCGCCGCCCACACCGCAAGCGCGCCACAGCCCATGACGGCGAAGTTCCAGAAGGTCACCTTCGCTCCGCCGTACCGGTCCGACAGCCATCCGCCGAGCGGCCTGGCCAGTGACCCGGCCAGCGGGCCGGCGAACACCAGGGCGCCGACGGCCAGGTGCGGGAACTCGCTGCGCATCAGCAGCGGGAAGGCGGTCGCGTAGCCCATGAACGACCCGAACGTGCCGATGTAGAGAAACGACATGACCCACATCTGCCGGTGCCGCACCACCCGGAGTTGTTCACGCACGCTCGCCCTCGCCGAGGAGAGGTTGTCCATCCCCCACCAGGCGGCGAGGGCCGCGATCAGCAACAGCGGCACCCAGACCCATCCGGCGGCGGCCACCCCGTAGGCGGCGACCACCACCGGAATGACCACCTGGACGGAGCTGACCCCGACGTTGCCTCCCGCGGCGTTGAGGCCGAGGGCCACGCCCTGCTTGCCGGCGGGAAAAAAGTTGGTGATGTTGGCCATGCTGGAGGCGAAGTTCCCGCCGCCGAGGCCAGCCGTCGCCGCGATCACCAAGAACATCCAGTACGGCGTCGCGGGGTCGCGTACGGCGACGACGAGCAGCAGGGCGGGGATCAGCAGGAGCAGCGCGCTCAGCACCGTGAAATTCGCGCCTCCCATTCGCGCGGGCAAGAACGTGTAGGGGATCCGCAGGACAGCCCCCACCAAATTGGGTAACGCCACCAGCCAGAACAGCTGGTCCACGGAGAAATGGTATTCGCCGAGCGCCAGCACGGCCACGCTCCAGATCGTCCACACGGCGAATCCCAGATGTTCCACGAGGATCGACAGCACGAGATTGCGCCAGGCGACTCTCTTGCCCACCGCCCGCCAATACGCCGCGTCCTCGGGCCGCCAATCGTCGATGCGGCGGCGCCGGGAAAAACTTATGACCATGCTTTCTATAATGAGGCATACCGCAGGCGCGAAAACAATCACAGACGAAAAGGACAGTCGTCGTGTTAGAATCCCCCGTCGCCCTTGTCCCCGATCATCAGCTATTGATCTTCCTTTTGCAAGGCTGCACCCTGCTGGTCGCGGCCCGGCTGCTGGGTGCGCTGGCGCGGCGCATCGGAATTCCCGCGATCGTGGGTGAGCTTACGGCGGGCATGCTGCTGGGGCCGACCGTGCTCGGCAATGTCGCGCCTGAGTTTTTCGAGTGGTTTTTTCCGAGCGATCCCGCCCAGTTCCACCTTCTTGACGTCGTGGCCCAGTTGGGCGTGCTCCTGCTGGTCGCGTTGACCGGCGCGGAGACGGATCTCGCCGCGGTACGCAGACGCCGCCGGGCGGTCGTCGCCATCAGCTCCGCCGGAATGCTGGTGCCGCTCTGCCTGGGTGTGGCCATGGGGTTGCTGATGCCGGCGTGGGTGCGGCCCGACGGCGCGGATCCGCTGGTCTTCGCGCTGTTCCTGGGGGTGGTCATGGGCGTGAGCGCGTTGCCCGTCATCGCGAAGACGCTGATGGACCTCGACCTGCTCGGGCACCGGGTCGGCCAGTTGATCATTGCTTCCGGTGTGGTGCAGGACATCGTCGGCTGGCTGCTGCTCATGGTCGTGTCGGCGCTGGCGGTCACCGGCCTGTCCGCCGGCGACTGGGCGGTGTGGCTCGCCGCCCTGCCCGTGCTGGCGTGCGTGCTGCTCATCGGCAGGCCCGTGGCCCGCATGGCGGTGCGGTCCGCGCCCGGCTCGGCGGTCACCACGATCGTGATCATGACGCTGGTGGGGGCGGCGACGGCGCACGCCATGGGCATGGAGCCGGTCTTCGGCGCGTTGCTCGCGGGGCTCGCCATCGCACCCGTACGGGCGCGCATCGCTCCGGCCCTGTCCGTGGTGCGCACGTGGGTGATGTCGGTCCTGGCGCCGCTGTTCTTCGCCACGGTGGGCCTGCGCATGGACCTGACGGCGCTGGCCGAGCCCGCCATCCTGGCCGTGTCGGCGGCGGTGCTCTGCGTCGGCATGTCCGGGAAGTTCGCCGGCGCCTGGATCGGCGGCGCCTGCTCCGGCATGGACCGGTGGGAACGGCTGGCCGTGGGCGCGGGAATCAATGCCCGCGGCGTGGTCGAGGTGATTATCGCGACGGTCGGCCTGCGCCTTGGAATTCTGGACGGCACGATGTACACCGTCATCGTGGTGTTCGCCATCGTGACGTCGTTGACCGCTCCGCCGATCCTGAGATTCGCCACCCGCAAGATGCCCTACACAGAAATGCCGGTGTCCCGCCAGCGAGACCTCGTCGTTGACTGAACCACCTTCCCGAGTATCGTCATGGCCATAAGAATTGGTTTCCCAGTGGAGATGCTCATGAAATTAGGAATTGGCATCGGCCGCACTTTGCCGGCCCATCAGGCGGCCGATGTCGCGGCGCTGGCGGACGAACTCGGATACGAGCACTGCACGTTCATCGAGTCGCAGAACCTGTGTCGCGACTCAACCGTCATGATGGCGCTCGCGGCCGAACAAACCACCCGCATCAAGCTCGGGCATGCGGTCACCAATCCGTATATTCGACATCCCGCGGTTCTGGCCAACACGATGGCGACGATCGACGAGCTTTCCAGCGGTCGCATCTTTTTGGGCATCGGCGCGGGCGGCAGTGCGGTCGCCATGGTGGGCCGCAGCGCGCGACCGCTGGGTGAGCTGCGCGACGTGGTCTCCTTCTTCCGCGCCTTCGTCGCGGGAGAGCAGACGACCTGGCACGACGCGCCGATGAGGTCGGGATGGTCCCGCAGGGACATCCCCGTCGTGCTGGGCACCCACGGCGCGCGCAGTTGCCGACTGGCCGGGAGCATCGCCGACGGCGTCTTCCTGCCGGGCCTCGACCCGCGGATCGCCGCGTGGAAGCGGGCACGGGTGGCCGAGGGCGCCGAGCAGGCCGGCAGGACCCTGGACGACCTGGAGCTGTGGAGCCGGGGCGCCGTGTTCGTCCACGACGACGTGGACTACGCCAGGGAGTTCGTCCGCTCCTACGCCGCCACCTCGGCCTTCTTCCTGTGGCGCTCGGCGGTCAGCCGTCCGGAGCCGGTGAACCGCCTGCTCGCCTCCGCGCTGCCCGAGGGCGTGGCGGAGGAGATGGCCAAGCTGGCCGAGCGCTACCAGTGGGAGCAGCACGAGGCCAAGGGCGCGGCACACGCCCGCGACCTGTCCAGCGACCTGATCGACTGCTTCGCGATCTACGGCCCGCCCGGGCGGTGCGTGGAACGCCTTGGCGCCCTGGCCGAAGCCGGCGTCGACGCCGTGTCGTTCACCCTGTACGGCGTGCCGGACAAGGCTCACATGATCACCCGGATCATCCACGACGTGGCCGGTCAGCTCCGCTGACGACCGGAAAGGAATGCGCCGATGCCGTTCATCACGGTGCTGATGCTCAGCGGCAAGGATCTCGACCAGCGCCGCAGGTTCGCAGAAGAGGTGACCAAGTCGGCCGAGGCGACGCTGGGCGCCAGGCCCGAGGAGGTGCGTGTCCGGTTCGTAGAGATGGCACGCAGCGATTTCGCCCGGGCCGGGCGGCTGATGTGTGACGAGGTGTGAGGACATGGGTATGGCTACGTTGACCGACACAGGTGTCCGGGCGTCGGCCCGACAGACCCGGTTGTGGTACCTGCAGCATCTGCACGACGCCGTCGCCTCCTTCTCCACGGGCGACGCGCTGATCCTTGATGGCCCGCCGCGGGAGGACCGGCTGCGCGCCGCGATCGCTCAGCTCCGGCTGCGGCACACCGAGCTGCGGTCCGGTTTCATCGCCTCCGACGGCGTCATCCGCATGGTGCCGATCGACCAGCCGTCCCCTGCCGTGGTCGTGGAGGAGGGCGAGGAGTCCGCCGTCCGGCAGTGGGCGGCGCAAGCGGCCAGGATCCCCTTCGACATCGCCAACGGTCCGCTGTGGCGGGTCCGCGTCCTGTCACTGCCGGACGACAGGCACGCGGTGATGCTTGTTGCCCATCAACTGATCGCCGACGGCTTCCGCGTCCGTGACCTGCTTGACGAGCTGCTCACCTGCTACGACGGCGGTGTGCCGGAGCCGGGCGGGGACCCGGTGCCGGCACAGGAGTCGGCCGACGCCGTGGAGGCGGCGACGCACCGGCTCGCCAGCGCTCCGACCGGTGTCGAACTGCCGGCCGACCGGCTGCGACCGCCCGTGCTGAGCTACCGGGGCGGCCGGGTCGGCGCCGACGTCGAGGCCCCGGTGCTGGACCGGCTCGGTGGCGAGGTGGCGCTGCTGGCCGCGTTCGCGGTGCTCGCCCACCGCTACACCGGGTCGGAGGAGATGGTCATCGCGGTCCACGACGAGGCGGTGACCGTCGAGGGCGCGACCAACCCGCTGCCCGTGCGCATCGACCTGACCGGTGACCCCACCTTCCCCACCGTGCTGCGCCGGGTCCGAGGCGCTGTCGAGGAGGCACGCGTCCACGGCGCGGTGCCGTTCGAAGCCGTGATCGGCCGTCTGGAACGCGAACACGACCCCAGCCGGCGCCCCGTGTGCCAGCTCGCCTTCTCGTCGTCGCGGCGACGGCGCGACGCGGTCGAGGTCGACGCGGGCCTCGCCCTGTTCGACCTCGCCCTGTCCGCCCGGCTGCACGAGCACGGCGCGTCCCTGACGTTCGACTACGACGCCGACCTGTTCACGGCCCAGACCGTGCGGCGGTTCGGGGGCAACCTGGTCGCGCTGCTCAAGAGCCTCGCGGAGAACCCCGATGTGCCGATCTCGCGGCAGCGGATCCTGACCGACGAGGAAAGCGCGCTGATCGCCGGTCACCAGGACGGCGGCCCCGTAGCGGGCACCGAGCTGGTGCACCGGCTCATCGCCGAACAGGCCGCGCGCAGGCCGCACGCGCAGGCGTTGGTCTCCGAGTCCGCGCGGCTGACCTTCGCCGAACTGAACGGCCGGGCCAACCAGATCGCGCACCACCTGCGTGACCTGGGCGTGCGACGCCAGACCCCGGTGGGGGTGTGCCTGCCCCGGTCGGCCGAGATGGTGGTGGCCGTGCTCGGCGTGCTCAAGGCGGGCGGCGCTGCCGTACTGCTCGATCCGGCGCAGCCCGCGCGGCGGCTCGCGATGATGCTCGACGACTCCCGGCCACTGGCCGTGCTCACCGCCGAGGAGCAGCTCGGCAAGCTGCCCGGCACGTACGCCGGTCACATCTGGTGCGTGGATCGCGACAGCGACCTGTTGAACCGATCGTCCACCGGCGACCCCGACGAGTGGGCGCATCCGCTGTCGGTCTGCCAGATCGCCTACACCTCGGGCTCGACCGGCGAGCCGCGCGGAGTGGCGTTCAACCACGCCGCGGTGGCCAAAGGCGCGCTGGGCACGCGGCAGTGCTACCGGCTCGGCGAGGACGACCGGGGCACGTGGATCTCGGCGCCCGGTTTCGGGATCTCGTTCGTCAACGAACTGTGGCCGTTCCTGACCGCGGGCGCGGCGGTGCACATCGCCGGCGAGCGGACCGTGAGCACGCCCTTCCGGCTGCGGGACTGGCTGGTGGAGTGCGGGGTCACGGTGTCGCTGGTGACCAAGGCCCTGGCCGAACGGCTGTGCGCGGTCGACTGGTCCGAAGAGGTGGCGCTGCGTGCGCTGCTGGTGTCCGGGGAGCGGACCGGCTGGCTGTCGTCGGCGGTGCCGTTCGAGGTGGCCACCATCTACGGCTCGACCGAGACCACGAACGCCACCACCTGCCTGAACGAGGCGGCGGGCATCCGCGTCACGCCCAAGCAGGTCCCCGAGCGGCAGCGGCGGTCGATCTCGTCGCCGATCGGGCTGCCGGTGCCGGGCGCGCGCGTGTACGTGCTGGACGCCAACCTGCGGGTCGTCCCCATGGGCGTGCCGGGCGAGATCCACGTGGGCGGCGACCTGCTGCAGAGCGGCTATGTCAACAGGCCAGGCCTGACGGCGCAGAAATGGCTGCCCGACCCCTACGCGGGACGCGCCGGCGCCCGCATGGTCGCCAGCGGGGACATCGGGCGCATGCTGCCCGACGGTTCGATCGAGATCCTCGGCCGCGTGGACGACCAGATCAGCCTCAACGGCTACCGGGTCGAGCCCGGCGAGGTGGCCGCGCGCCTGCTCGAACACCCGGCGGTACGGCACGCCGCGGTGGTCGTCCGTGAGGACGAGCCGGGCGAGCGGCGGCTCGTCGCCTACGTGGTGCCGGAGGTCAACCGCCGGGTGCACAAGTCCGAGCTGCTTGAGCTGCTGCGCGAGCAGTTGCCCGGGTACATGGTGCCGGGTGCGTGCGAGCTGATCGACGCGCTGCCGACGCTGCCCAACGGCAAACTCGACAAGCGCCGCCTGCCCGCGCCGGACCGTGGCAGCCGCTCGGTCTCCTACGAGGAACCCGCCACCGAGGTGGAGCGGGAGCTGGCCGCCATCTGGCGCTCGGTGTTGAGAACCGACACCGTGGGCGCCGACGACAACTACTTCGAGCTGGGCGGCGACTCCCTGACCGGAATGGAGCTGATGGCGGCGATCAGCGCCGGCTTCGGCGTCGAACTCGCGCTGTCCGTCCTGTTCGAAGCGCCTACCGTGCGGGAGATGAGCCGGGCGATCGAAAGGGAACGCGACGGCGACGGCGCCCACGCCGCCGACAAGGACGCGCTGCCGGTGATCCGCACCGACCCCGCGTCGCGGTACGAGCCCTTCCCGCTCACCGACATCCAGCACGCCTACTGGATCGGCCGGATGACCGGCATGGAGCTCGGCGACGTCGGCTGCCACGGTTACCAGGAGTGGGATGTCGCCGACCTCGACGTCGAGCGCCTGCGCATCGCCATCGACCGGCTGGTGCGCAGGCACGACATGCTGCGCGCGGTGGTCACGGGCGACGGTCGTCAGCGGGTGCTTCCGACGGCACCGCCGTACGAGGTGGAGGTGACCGATCTGCGGCGGGCCGACGCGTCCGAGCGTGCGGCCAGGCTGGATGAGATACGGGAGCGGCTCTCCCACGAGGTGCTGGCCGCCGACCGGTGGCCGCTGTTCGGTGTGCGGGTGACCCGGGTGGACGAGGTCATCTCCCGGATGCACATCAGCTTCGACCTGCTGATCTTCGACGCGCGGAGCGCCCGCGTCTTCACCCAGGAGCTGTCCCGGCTCTATCGGGACCCCGACGCGCCGCTACCGCCGATCGAGCTGTCGTTCCGCGACTACGTGCTGGCCGAACGCGCCGCGCGGGAGAGCTCCCCGCTGTACCGGGCCGCCCGGGAGTACTGGGACGGCAGGCTGGCCGAGCTGCCGCCCGCGCCCGAACTGCCCTATTTGCGCAGCCTCGGCTCGGTCGACAACCCGAAGTTCGAACGGCACGCGGGACGCATCGAGGCCGATGAGTGGCTGCGGCTCCGGCACGCCGCCGCCGGCGCCGGGATCACCCCGTCGGCGCTGCTGCTCGCGGCCTTCGCGGAGATTCTGGCCACCTGGAGCGCGGGGCCGCGTTTCACCGTCAACATGACGCTGTTCAACAGGCCGCCGCTGCATCCGCAGCTCAACGATCTGCTAGGCGACTTCACCTCGGGAGTGCTGCACGCGGTGGACCACCGCGGCGCCGACTTCGCCGAACGCGCCCGTGACGTGCAGGAGCGGCTCTGGCACGACCTGGAGCACCGGCACGTGGGCAGCGTGCAGGTGCTGCGGGAGCTGGGCAGGCGGCAGGGCGGCGCCCCGCGGGCCGCCATGCCGGTCGTGTTCTCCAGCCTGGTCGGCGTGCCGCGCATGGACTGGGGCAACCTCGGCCGCTACGCCTTCGGCGTCACGCAGACCCCGCAGGTCGCGCTCGACCACCAGGTGATGGAGGTCAACGGCGGACTCGACTACTGCTGGGACGCGGTGGCCGAACTCTTCCCCGCGGGCCTGGTCGGCGACATGGCCGACGCGTACGGCAAGCTGCTGCGCCACCTCGCCGACTCCCCGAACACGTGGCGGGAGCCCAACCCGGTCAGGCTCCCGCAGGCCACCGTGGAGCGCCGCGGCGCGGCGAACTCCACCGAGGCGAAGGTGACGGCGGAACTGCTGCACGAGCCGTTCCTGCGTCAGGCCGAACGGACGCCCGACGCCGCCGCGGTGATCGACGAGCGGGTGATCACGTATCGGCAACTCGCCGACGCGTCGTCGGCGCTGGCCGCCCGCGTGATCGACGCAGGGGCCGGGCCGGAGAAGCCGGTCGCGGTGGTCATGCGCAAAGGCTGGGAGCAGGTCGCGGCCGTGCTCGGTGTGCTCCGGGCCGGTGCCGCCTACCTGCCCATCGACCCCGACCTGCCGACCGAGCGCATCGCCTACCTGCTCGACAACAGCCGGGCCGACTTCGTGCTCACCCAGCACGGCGTGGACGTCCCCACAGCGGCCGAGGTGATCACGGTGCCCGCCGACCCCGGCGCGCTACGGCCGGCGCCGCTTCCCGACTGTCCCGCCCGCCCGGACTCCCTGGCGTACGTCATCTACACCTCGGGCTCCACCGGCAGACCGAAGGGCGTGATGATCGAGCACAGGGCGGCGTGGAACACGATCGCCGACATCAACGACCGGGTCGGCCTCGGCGCCGACGACCGTGTCCTCGCCCTGTCCTCGCTCAGTTTCGACCTGTCGGTCTGGGACATCTTCGGGTTGCTCGCCGTCGGCGGTGCCGTGGTCATCCCACCGGCCTCCGCCAACCCGGACCCGAGGGCCTGGGCCGACCTGGTCGCCCGGGAACGTGTCACGATCTGGAACTCGGTTCCCGCATTGTGGCAGATCCTCTCCGACTACCTGCGCGGGCGCGGCGAGCGGGTGGCCCCGAGCCTGGCCACGGTGATGCTCAGCGGCGACTGGATCCCCCTCACCACGTACGAGCACCTGGCCGAGATCTCTCCCGGCACCCGGCTGATCAGCCTGGGCGGGGCGACCGAGGCCGCCATCTGGTCCATCGCGCACGAGGTCGGCCCGGCCGCGCCGGACTGGGCCAGCGTGCCGTACGGCAGGCCCCTGCGTAACCAGCGCTGGCACGTCCTGGACGGCAGGCTGGAGCCGTGCCCCGACTGGGTCACCGGATCGCTGTTCATCGCCGGTGACGGGCTGGCCCGCGGCTACTGGGCCCAGCCCGAGCTGACCGACGAGCGGTTCATCACCCATCCGAGGACGGGCGAGCGGCTCTACCGGACCGGCGACCTGGGCCGCTACCATCCCTCGGGCGACCTGGAACTGCTGGGACGCGAGGACTTCCAGGTGAAGATCCTCGGTCACCGCATCGAGCTGGGTGAGATCGAGACGGCGTTGGCCGGCCACCCGCAGGTCGCCGCGTGCTGCGTGGTGGCCGTGGGCGAACGCACGGCCAAGCGGCTGATCGCGCACCTGGTGCCGGAGCCCGGCGCCGCGCCCGACCCCGCCGAGATCAGGCAGTTTCTGACCGGCAAGCTGGTGCGCGACGTCGTGCCCACGCACTACAACATCCTCACCGAGCTGCCCCTGACCGCCAACGGCAAGGTGGACCGGCCCGCCCTGGTCGCGCTCGGCGCACCCGAGCGGAAGAGCTCCGGTGACGCCCTGCCCGCCTCCCCCGCCGAGGCGGTCCTGCTCGACGTCGCGGCGGAGATCCTCGGAGTCGACGCGTTCGGCCCGGAGGAGGACTTCTTCGCCGCGGGCGGCGACTCGCTGCGGGCCATCGCGTTCATCAACGAGGCCGCGAACGCGGGCTTCGACATCCCCGTCGAGGCCTTCTTCCAGTACCCGACCATCCGCGCCGCCGTAGACGCGGGGCCGGTCGTGGTGGACATGAGAGGAGAGTCGGCGTGACCGGCACTGTGCACTCCCTGATCGAGGAGCAGGCACGGCGGAGCCCGCACAAGCTTGCCGTGGTGTCCGGCTCCACGGTCCTTTCCTACGGCCGGCTGAACAGCCGCGCCAACAAGGTGGCACGCCTGCTCGGGGAGCTGGGAGTGGCCGCCGACGAGCCCGTGGGGACCTGCCTCTCCCGGTCCCCCGACGCGGTGGTGTCCCCGCTGGCCATAGTCAAGGCCGGCGCGGCCCCCGTCCTGCTCGACCCCGCGGCGCCCATCGAGCGCACCGTCGACCAGATCCGCTCCTGCGGCGTCAAGGTGCTGGTCACCTCCACGGTGAACTGCGACACCCTGGCGCAGCTCCAACCCGTCCTGGCAGACCTGGGGGTGCAGGTCTTCCGGCTGGACGCCGACCGGCACATGTTCGACGAACTGCCCGCCAACGACCTCACCGAGGTGCGCGTCACTCCGGACAGCGCCGCGCACATCGTCTACACCTCCGGCTCCGTCTCCACTCCCAAGGCAGTGGTGGCCAGGCATGAGACCGTCAGCGAGTGCGTGGCGCTGGCCCGCGAGGACTTCGGCTTCACGGGTGACGACCGGGTGGCCTGGTGCTCCTCGCCCGGGTTCGGTGTGTCGCTGGTCAACGAGTTGTGGCCGGCGCTGGCCGCGGGCGCGACCGTGCACATCCCGGACGCCGGGACGCTGCTGGTGCCGGAGCAGCTGCAGGACTGGATCCTGCGGGAACGGATCACCGTGGCGCACCTGGTGGGGACGCTCGCCGTACCGCTGTGTGAGCTGAGCTGGCCCGCGGACTGCTCGCTGCGGCTGCTGCTCACCACGGGCGAGCGGTTCCGGCTCGGGCCCGAGGCCGCGCCGCCCTTCACGATCGCCGTGACCTACGGCTCCACCGAGACCACCCACATCACCGGGCTGTCGGGCCGCGGGGAGACGGTGGGGCGTCCGCTCGGCGGCGCCGCCGTGTACCTGCTGGACGAGACGGGCCGACCGGTGCCGGACGGCGAGGTCGGGGAGGTCCATGTCGGCGGACGGCGCCTGGCGCGCGGCTACCTGGACGACCCCGCGCTGACCGCGGCCAGGTTCCTGCCCGACCCGTTCGCCGGCGACCCCGGCGCCCGCATGTACCGCACCGGCGACCTCGGCAGGTTCGACGGCGACGGTGAGCTGGTCCTGGTGGGACGGGTGGACCGGCAGGTCAAGATCAGGGGCGTCGCCGTCAACCTGGACGAGGTGGAGGCCGTCGTCGCCGCGCACGCGGGCGGCGACGAGGTGGCCGTGGTGGCGGTCGGCGACGAGCCGCGCGCCGTCGCCTACCTCACCGGCGTCGAGAGCGCCGGCGTGCCCGCGCTGCACAGGACGCTGGCCGCGCGGCTGCCGCGCTCCCACATGCCCGCCGAGTTCGTGCTGCTCGACCGGCTGCCCCGCACCGTCACCGGCAAGGTGGACCGGGCCGCGTTACCGCCGCCGCGCCGTTCCTCCTCCGCCACGGCTGGGGAGGACTCCACGGCGGGAGCCGGCGACATCGCCGGCATCTGGTGCGAGCTGCTCGAACGCGACCATGTCGGGATCGACGAGGACTTCTTCGAGCTGGGCGGCCACTCGCTGCTCGCGGCGCGCATGGTGATGGAGCTCCAGGAACGGCACGCCGTCAAGATCGACCTCACGGCCTTCTACGAGCGGCCCACCATCCGCGCTCTGTCCGGCCTGCTGGACGCGGCCGAACAGCCCGGCAACGTGCTGGTCCGGGTGAGCGGACCGGAACGGCCACTGACCCGGCTGGTGTGCTTCCCCTACGCCGGCGGCGGCGTCAACGCATATGCCCCGTGGGGTGAGCTGCTGCCTTCCCATGTCGAGCTGGTCTGCGCGCAGCCGCCCGGCCGCGGCCCCCGGCTGGCCGAGCGACCGCTGGAGTGGGTCGCCGAGCTGGTGGCGGGGCTGGGACCGCGGCTGGCGGCCGATCCGCACCCGCGCACCTTCCTGTTCGGGCACAGCCTGGGCGCGATCGTGGCCTTCGAGCTGGCGCGGTGGCTGCGCAGGAACGGGCACCCGGAACCCGCGGGGCTGCTGGTCTCCGGTTCCGCCGCGCCGCAGACGCCGATCAGCGCGCGGGTCCACCTGCTGCCCGATGACGCCCTGCTCGCGCATGTCGGCACGCTGGGCGGCACGGACCGCCGCCTGGTCGACGACGAACGGCTCCGCCCCGTACTGCTGCCGGCCCTGCGCGCCGACTTCACCATGCACGAAACCTACCGGTACACGACGGACGAGCCGCTGGAGTGTCCCGTCACCGCCTTCGCGGGCAGCCATGACGACGACGCGCCGATCGAGGACGTGCTCGGCTGGCGGGAGCAGACCGCGAGCCGGTTCCGGCTGGAGGTGCTGGACGGCGGTCACTTCTTCGTCGCCTCGGCGCGGGAGCGTCTGCTGTCGCTGGTGGGCGACGCGCTCGCGGTGGAAACGGAGCCGGTGACATGAGGGTTTCATCGGGGCACACGTCGATCGACGTCGAGCGCGCCGGCACGGGACCCGCGATCCTGCTGGTGCACGGGACGGGTGACGACAAGACGTGCTGGCGCTCGGTGGTGCCGCCGCTCTCCGTCCGCCACAGCGTCCACACCATGGATCGCCGGGGCCGGGGCGGCAGCGGAGACGCGGCCGGGCACAGCATCCGGGCGGAGGCCGACGACATCGTGGCCGTGCTCGATCACATCGGTCCCGCGACGCTCGTCGGGCACTCGTTCGGCGCGATCTGCGCGTTGGAAGCGGCGTCCCGCGCACCGTCCTCGGTCGAGGGGCTGGTGCTCTACGAGCCGCCCGTCCCCGTCCCCGGCACCCCCGACTTCTCCGGTGTGGCGGCCCGGGTCGCCGACCTGTGCGCGCAGGACCGCCGGGAGGAGGCGCTCTGCCTCTTCCTGGTCGAGGTGACCGGCCTGGAACCGGGACTCGCCAAGCTGCTCAGGCGCGTTCCCGGCTTCGCCGAACGAGCCGCGGTCGCCGACACCATCGCCCGCGAGATCGACGCCACGCACCACTACGTCCTCGATCGCGAGCGGCTGGCCACGTTGACCGTACCCACGCTGCTGCTCAAGGGAGACAGGAGCGCGCCGGGGCTGCACGAAGCCGTAGCGATGATCGCGGGTCTCATGCCTCGCGCGGTCACCGAGGTGCTGCCGGGGCAGGCGCACCGGGCTATGGAAGGAGCGCCCGCCATGCTGGCGGACGCTGTCGACACCTTTGCTGGGAGGTACTCACATGAAGCGCACATCCGTTAACCCGTGGGAGTGGAACATCAAGTTCGGTTTCCACCAGGCCGAACTCGTCGAAGGACACCGCAGCATGCTCGTGTGCGCGGGCCAGACGTCGCTGGACGAGAACGGCGAGGTCGCCCACCCGGGTGACATGGCCGCCCAGATCGGGCTGGCCCTGGACAACGTGGAAACCGTCCTTCACGCGGCCGGCATGCGACTTTCCGACGTGGTCAGGCTGAACATGTACACCACCGACATGGAGCAGTTCCTGCAGCACGTGAGCGTGATGGGCAAGCGGCTGGAGGCGGCGGGGGTCGCCCCTCCCGGGAGCCTGTTGCAGGTGTCCGGGTTGGCCTTCCCCGGTCTGGTGGTCGAATTGGAAGCCACCGCGGTGGCATGAACGTCCATGAAACGGTCGTGCTCCGCCCGGACGCCACCCTTGAGCGCACGCCAGAAGGGCACTGCCGCCTGGTCGTGCGCTCGGGTGCACGCTCCCAGGGCCTGGGCCGGGTGGACGACCCCCACGTGCTGGAGACGCTGGCCACCACAGGCATGCCGTTCACCGGGGACGACGTGGTCACGGACCTGTGGCGACGCGGGTGGCTGTCGCTGATCGTGAGCAGGGACGACACGCCCGTC
This sequence comes from Nonomuraea sp. K271, assembly GCF_009908215.1. Taxonomy (NCBI): domain Bacteria; kingdom Bacillati; phylum Actinomycetota; class Actinomycetes; order Streptosporangiales; family Streptosporangiaceae; genus Nonomuraea; species Nonomuraea sp. K271. Next base: position 17,825 of record NZ_JAAAHR010000080.1, read on the forward strand.
CTCACTCTGCATCCGCATGCCGACCCGCCGCCGCGGCCGTCGGACGGCGGAACCGGCCGCCCGGTCTCGGAGCTGGCGGTGCTGCGCAAGGTGGGCGAGGACTACGCGCTGGAGTCGGCCCGGGCCTGGTGCTCGGTGCGCGTGGAGCAGTCCGAGGAACTGCCGGCGCTGCTCACGGGGAAGGGAGATCTGTTCCACTACCTCGACTGGGCGGGCCTGACCGGCGACGAGGCGGAGTCGACACAACTGGCGCTGGCCCAATGGACGCCGCACGAGCTGGCCTTCCATCACCAGACGCGGATCCCCGGCGTCCACCGGGCCACCGACTTCGGCCGTTCCCATTGGGGGACGCGGCGGTTCGCCGGGCTGCCCGCGCGCCACGAACGCTTCCGCGGTGAGGGCATCACGCTGGCCAAGCCGGACCTCGCCGGCCTGCGGCAGTCCGACCAGACGGTCACGGCCGTCCTGGAGAAGCGGCGGACCATCCGCGACCACGACGACGAGCACCCGCTCACCGTCGTCCAGCTCGGGCATTTGCTGTTCCGCTGTGCGCGCAACCGCTGGCTCGTCCAGCGGAACGGGTCCGAATACCTGAGCAGGCCGTACCCGTCGGGCGGCTCCGCCTACGAGTTGGAGATCTATCCCGTGGTGCGGAACGTCACGGGTCTTGATCCCGGCCTGTACCACTACGACCCCCAGGAGCACCGGCTCAGATACGTGAGCGAGCACACCGGCGACCTGCTCGCCCACGCCGCGGTCGTCGCGGGCGCCGAGCGGCAACCACAGGTCCTGCTGATCATCACGGCCCGTTTCGGCAGGCTCATGCGTACCTACCGGGGCATGTCATACGCCCTGATTCTCAAGCACGTCGGCATAGTCCAGCAGGTCATGTACACCGTGGCCACGGCGATGGGACTGGCCGTCTGCGCCCTGGGGGACGGCGACGCGACGGCCTTCGCCTCCGCCACCGGCCTGGATCCCATGAGCGAGGCCAGCGTGGGCGAACTCGCGCTGGGGAGCAGGCCGACTCGTGTGAATGCGGGAGGAGTCTGATGTCCACCACGATGGTGACCAGTCACGGCCGCTGCGCCGTGCTGGAGGAACCGCGGGGCCCCGAAGGCCTCCGGATGCACAAGCGCGCCCTGCCCGACCCGCCGCCGGGGAAAGTCAGCGTACGGCTGCGCGCCTCCGGGTTGAACCACCTCGATCTGTGGGTGGTGAACGGGGCGCAGCGGGTGCGCACGCCCCGCGTCATCGCCGCCGACGGCGCCGGCGAGGTCGTAGCCAGTGCCGTGGAGGGCTGGTCGCCGGGTGACGAGGTGGTGCTGTACCCGGTGGCCGCCTGCTGGAGATGCGCCAACTGCAAGGCGGGCCGCCACATCTACTGCAGCGGCTTCGCCGTTCTTGGAGAGCATGCGGAAGGCACCGCCTGCGAGGTGGTGCAACTGCCCGCACGCAACCTCGTACGCAAACCCGCGGCCCTGCCCTGGGCGCAGGCCGGCGCGCTGCCGCTGGCCTTCCTCACCGCCTGGCGGATGCTGGTGTCGCGGGGGCGGCTGACCGCGGGCGAGACGCTTCTGGTGGTGGGGGCCAGTGGAGCGGTCGGAACGGCGTCGGTGCTGATCGGCGCGCACCTCGGCGCGAGGGTGCTGGCCACCACCCGTGACCTCGGCAAAGCCGAGGAGTTGCGGGCACTCGGGGCGGTCGAGGTCTTCGCGTCCGACGGGTTCTCCAGGAAGGTCATCGACCACACCGACGGCGACGGCGCCGACGTCGTGATCGACCACGTGGGTGCGGCGACCTTTGACGAGTCGTTGCGCTCGGCGACGGTCGGCGGCCGGGTGGTCACTTGCGGGGCCACGACCGGGGGGAGCGTCCAGCTCAACCTGCCGAGGGTGTTCGTGCGACAACTGGAGATCCTGGGATCGACCACGGGCACTCTGGCGGAGTTCGAGGACCTGGTCGCGGCCACGGAAGCGGGACTACGGCCTGTCATCGCGCGGGAATTCGGGCTGGAGGAGATCCGTGACGCCCTCACATATCTGCAATCGTCTGACCAAATCGGAAAAGTCATCTTAAGGCAATAGTGAGTGTTCTGGTGGTTTGTCGTAGGCGTATCCCGGTCATGACCCTGCAGAAAATTGTCGGACCCACGGCCTACCGTCAGAAGTACGTGACTACCCATTCGACACAGGAGGAAGTCTCATGACGGCCCCCCAGCAGACGGGCCCCGTGCTGAGGCACAGTCCGTGGCTCGCGCTGATCACCATCGCGCTCGGCTATTTCATGAACGTGCTCGACAGCACGGTGGTGAACGTCGCACTTCCCAACATCATGACGGACCTGGCCGCTCCGATGGGGCACATGCTCTGGGTGGTCAACGGATACCTGCTGCCCTACGCGATGTTGCTGCTCCTCGCGGGCAGACTGGGCGACCTGCTCGGGCACCGGGCGGTTTTCGCCTTCGGGCTGGGCGTGTTCGTGGTGGCGTCGCTGCTGTGCAGCCTGTCCGCGACGCCGGAGCAGCTCATCGCGAGCCGGGTGCTGCAAGGCATCGGAGCGGGCGTGGCCGGTCCCCAGGCGCTCGCGATCACCGCGGCCGTCTTCCCCGCGCACCGCAGGGGCATGGCCTTCGGCGTGCTGGCCTCGATCATCGGCACGGCCGCGGCGATCGGGCCGTTCCTCGGCGGGCTGATCACCCACTTGCTCGACTGGCGCTGGATCTTCCTCATGAACCTGCCGATCGGGGTGGCCGGGTTGATCTGCACCTTCGTCTTCGTGCCGAAGACCCGCGTGGGTGGCCGCCCGCGACTGGCGTTCCTCCCCGTCGTCCTGGCCACGGCCGGCCTGTTCGGGGTGCTGTACGCGCTGATCGACGGTCCACGCGTCGACTGGGGAGAGATCGTCGCCGGAGTGCACATCGGATACGTGTTCATCGTCGGACTGGTGATTTTCTTCGGTTTCGTTTATTGGGAGTGGTCCCGCACCGACGGGCTGCTGCCGCGAGCGCTGTTCGCCAACAGAAACTACGGCCTGATGGCATGGGCGTCCCTGGCCACATATTTCTGCATTTTCGGCACGCAACTGGCCATGACCCTGTATCTACAGTCGGTCCTGCACGTCAGCGCGCTGGAGGCGGGCCTGGTCCTGTCGCCCATGTGGTTGGCGTCCTCACTGGTGGCTCCGTTCAGCGGGGCGCTGATGCAGCGCGTCCAGCCGCGCTGGATCCTCGTCGGCGGCTTCGCGGCCTTCTGCCTCGGCACGGTCCTCACCGCGCTCTTGATAACCCCGCAGATGCCGTGGGGCGTGTTCGTCGCGACACTCCTGCTGGCCGGCGCCGGCGCCGGCTTCACCTTCGCACCGCTCACCACCGTGGCGATGAGCGAGGTGCCGCCGCATGAGGTGGGCGGAGCCTCGGGGACGCTGGAGATGGCACGCATGCTCGGCAGCGCCGTGTGCACGGCGGTCGTGGGCGCCATCCTGGGCAGCACCGCCACATCCTCGGCCGCCGCCCTGGCTGCCGACTCGCGTGCCGCCCTGCTCGTCACCGCCCTCGTGGTCGCGGTGGCGGTGGTCACCAGCTTGTTCCTCAAGCGCGGCGGCCTCCCCGCTCCGGCTACCGACGCCGGGGAGCAGCAACTCACCACGCCCACGTCGGCCACCGCGGCGGGGCACCCCGGGAATTCGTGACGGCGGACGCGATCCGGACGGCGCCCGCAGAACCCGCACGGGCTGACCTGCCGCGCGACGGCAAGCGGCGCGGGATGCGGGGCACCGGTGCCGGCCGTCGGTGCCGGTGCCCTCGGCTTCTGGGCGGCGCTGCGGGGGTGTTCTCGCGGGTCAAGGAGCAGCGGTGGCGCCTCACAAGATAGCGAACGTTGTGGAGCGCTACCGAGGGAGGGGATTGGTGTATCCCATCGATGAGGAAATTGCTCTGGCCGCGTCCATCAGAGGGCCGGTTGCGTCCTTCATGCGGCTTTCGTCGAACCAGGTCGACGGTCCGGAGACGCTCAGTGCTGCCACCTCCGACATGGAGATGGGGATGGGTGCGGCGACTGTGTGGACGCCTCGCATGGCTTCTTCAAACGCCCAGGCGTAACCGCGTCGGCGTGTTTCCTCGATTTGAGCGAGAAGCCCGTTCAACGTCGGAGGGGTTACGTGGGTGAATGCCGCGTCTCCCACGTCGAGTGTGAAGCGAATGAGTTCTTCGCGTGGCAGGCTCGCCAGTAAGACCCGGCCGGCCGCGCCGGCCCACAGCGGGTACGGTCTGCCGACCTCGGCCTTCGCCTTGAGCCCGGACCGCGACTCGACCTGCTCCACGTAGACTCGGGAGTGCCCCACGCGCACCGCGAGCGCAATGGTCTCGTCAAGATCGTCTCGCAGTCGCATCATGTGCGGCAAGGCCTGCGAGCGAACGTCGATTCGGTCCAGGTACGACATGCCCAGGGTCAGGGTCTTCGGGCCGAGGCCATATCTGCGTGAGGCGGCGTCTTGCCGGACGAGACCGCTTTGCTCCAACGCCTGCAGCAGTCGCTGTACGGTGCTCTTCGGCAGGTCGAGGAGAACGCCGATTTCGCGGGCACTGGCGTCACGGCCGACATCGGCGAGGGCGGACAGGATATCCGCAGCTTTGCGGACGGATTCGTTCATGTTACTCCCTCGCAGCAGGCTGCTGTGATTATGGCACCTGGGCTTTGCGAGGGGCGACCGGCGTCGTACCGGTACAGGCCGGGGCAACCGTCGGCTTCGCGCAGGCTTGGTGCCGTACGCGGCGTCGTTCGCGGCGCCCCGATCACTTCCCCGCCCCGAGGGTGATGCCCTCGATGATTCGCCGCCACAACCACAGGTAAAGAGCCAGCATGGGCAGAACGAGAATGCATACTCCGGCGAACAGCCCGCCATAGTCGGCGCCCGAGAACTGCATGCTCGACAAGAAGTTGAGCAGCGCCAGGGAAACCGTGTACTTCTCCACGGTCTGCAGAAAGACAATGCCGAGCAGCGTCTCGTTCCACATCGAGATGATGTTCAGGATGAGGACGGTCACAAGGCCCGAGCGGGCCAGGGGAAGCATGACTTGCCAGAAGGACCTGAACGGAGAGGCTCCGTCGATCGCGGCTGCCTCCTCGATCTCGCGCGGCAGAGAGCGCATGAATCCGGTCAGCAGGAACACGGTGAAGGGCACGTGCGTCGCGGTGTAGATGATGAAGAGACCCAGGAGGCTGTTGACCAGGCCGACTCTCGACATCATTTCGAACAGCGGGATGACGGTGACCTGAGCCGGGATGCCGAGCCCGAGCGCGAAGAACACGCTGAGCGGCCCGGCGGAGCGGGTTCGGATGCGGCTGAGCACGTATGCGGCGGGGGCGGAGACCGCCAGGGTGCAGAAGGAAGCCCCTAGCGCGAGCCCGGCCGTGTTGAGCGTGGCACGGGCGAAGCCGCTCTCGTTCCACGCGTTCGTCCAGTTGGCGAAGTTGAGCGAGCCTGGAATCCCCCAGGGCGCCCTGAAGATGTCAGTGGTGGTCTTGAACGATGACAGGATCAAGAACGCGAAGACCAACAGGTTGAAGGTGACGAAGGCCCAGACCAGGACACGGCCGAGGGTGCGGATCGGGTCGGCCCTCGTCGTTTTGACGCGCGGGGATTGCCCACCGGAAGGACGTCGGTCACGACCCTCGCGTACAAACAAGGGATCGCTATGCGGCTGCAATACCCCGGCCTGCGCACCTGAGTTCTCAGAATTCAATGGAATCCCTCCGGAGCAGGCGCCTCAGCACGACGATCAGGGCGGTGAACAGCACCAGCATGAGAACGGCCGACGCAGAGGCGTAACCGAAGAGGTACGACGGGCTCCTCCCGCCGAACGACTCACCGTAGACGAAGAGCGCCGAGTTCCACACGGCCGGCGGCGGCATATCGTTGGTCGTTCCGCCGAATGCGTAGATGAATTCGAAGATCTTCAGCGAACTGATCGTCCAGAAGATGGCGGCCACCGATATCACGTCCCACGACAGCGGCAACGTGACGAACCGCAACCGCTGATACGCGTTCGCGCCGGCGAGCAGCGCTTCCTCGTAGAAGTATCGAGGAATACGGTCGACGGCCGCCAGGATGATGGTGACGTAGAGGCCGGTGGAGATCCAGACCGTGCCGATGAGAATCATCAAGAAGAGATTGTCGGCGTTCAACCAGGGGATCGGCTCCGTCCCGAACACCGTGGACAGGATGGTGTTGACCGTACCGTTGTGCTCGAAGATGAAGCCCCACACGATCGACAGGACGATGGCGGACACGATGTGGGGGAAGAAGAGCACCGAACGGATGAACGACCGCCCGCGCATCTCACGAACGATCATGGTCAGGACGAAGCTGATGGCGAAGATGGCGGCGCCGGCCACGACCAGGATGATGAGGGTGTTGACCAGCGCGGTGCGGAAGGTGGGGTCGTCGAAAAGCGCGGAATAGTTGTCGAGGCCGTTCCACCGCATCTCGCTCACGCCGTCCCACCGGTGAAAGCTGATCCACAGCGCGGCGAGGGTCGGCCCGATGACGAAGGCCAGGTACAACACGAGCGCGGGAACGACGAAGGGCAGATACAACCGTCGGCGCGACCGATCGAAGGCCCCCGTGCCCCGGGGTGAGCCGCGCCGGTGGCGTGGCTCACCCACAGGAGGTGTCGCGAGCGTCATGAGCGATGTCCCGCCCAGAAGTCGCGCTGACCGGTGGTGATCTGGTCGATGAACTCGTCCGGCGTGATCTTTCCGGTCATGAGCTGGAGGTTCAGCGGCTGGAAGACCTTCTTGTCGAAGTCCGAGAAGTCTCCGAGCACTCCGTCAGTGATCTTGCTCAGCTTCTTTTCCTGCAGAAGCTCGTTGACGTCCTCCAACTGCTTGGGCACCTCGACATCCGATCGGGGGGTGAGGTTGTTCGCCTCGCTGGAGATCTTGGACAGTCGTTCCTTGTGGAGAAAGTGGGCGATGAACTTCTGCGCCGCCTCGGCGTGATCCGCCGATTTCGGGACAGCGAATCCGATGACGCTCGCCGGCAACGACTCGTCGCTGCCGAACGTCGGGAAGTTGAACGACCGGTATTTGAACCCGGGTGCCGCCAGCGTGCCGGTCTCCGTCGGAGCCCAGCTTCCCATGTAGAGGAAGTCCGCCTGGTTCTGCGCCCACTTCGTCTGGATGGCGGGGAACTTGCTGCTGTCGTACCCCGGTATGAAGTATTTTTGCTTCGCGAGGCTGGCGATGGCGGCGAGCGCGTTGCGGACGCCGGGGTTGTTCCAGCCGCTTGCCTGCTTGTCCGACACGAGCTTGTAGAAGCCGCCCGGGCCCAGCGTTCTGGACAGCGCCGTCGCCGTCCAGAACTCCGCGTACCCGGCGATGTCGCCGTCAAGGGCGATCGGGTTGCGGCCGGACGCCTTCGACCTGGCCAGGACGTCTGCGAACTCCTGCCACGTCTTCGGCGGGTTGTCGGCGACGTCGGGCAAGGTCTTGGCGTTATACCAGATCGAGTAGCCGATCACCTCGTACGGGATCAAGAACTGGGCGCCGTTGGCTGTGGTCGTGAACTGGTCGTACTTCTCCGGGATCACCTGGCGGACGGTCTTGCTCTCGCCAGGTATCTCCATGTCGTGTACGTCGCTCAGGTCCTTGAACTGATCATTCTTGACGATCGCGTTGCTGACCGTGAAGTATTGCTGATCGATGAGGTCGGGGACGTCGTCGGTACGCAGCGCCGCCAGAAGTTTCGTGACATTGTCGCGCCCCTGCCACTCGACCTTCACCTTGATGCCGGACTCCTTCTCGAAGTCCGCGAGCGCCTTCGCCAGAACTTTGGCCTGCGGCTCTTTCTCCTGCCACATCGACCAATAGGTGAATTGCTGAGCGGAGCCGTCCCCCGAGTCGTCGGCGGAACAGGCTGCACCGAACAGTCCAAGTGTGACGGTGAGCGTGAGGGCGGCAGCCCTCACGCGGCGGCGCCGGTATCGCATCTGCATGGGCGCTTTCCCTTCAACGCGTCCCATTTAGTGGGACAGCGGACCGTTTCCCGGGGGCTCGAAGCTAGGCGGTGCTTGCGGCCCGTGTCAACGCCCTGCCCAGGACGCCTGCAGAACGCTACTTTCTGTTCACATTGCCGTCATTGACCACATCCCACGCATCATTGACTCAACTTCCGTACCGCCTATAATGGTCCACTGTCCCAGAAATCGGGACAAATTAGATGCTGCGGCGAGAGGATCAAGGGTGTCTCGTGCTGGAGTCCGGACCGCGATCGTCGGCCGGCATCGTTTCCGCTACAGCACATGAGCGCCGCGCCCGCTCACGACCTCGCCGGCCACACGGTCCTCGTCACTGGGGCGTCCGGCCCCAAAATCGGCTCCGGGGTGTGTGACGCGCTCCATGCGGCAGGGGCGCGACTCGTCATCAACGACTTGAACGATGAGCACGTAGGGAGAACGGTGCGTCGCTACCCCGGCGCGGTGGGGGTGGTCGGAGACGTCTCACGGCCGGACGACGTGGCGCGGATGTTCAACGAGGCGATCGACCGTGCCGGACCCCTGACCGGACTCGTCAACAATGCCGGCGTCGGGCTCATCACACCGATGCTCGACGCGACCCAGGCCGAGTTCGACCGCATCGTCGACATCGACTTCCGGGGTGTCTGGCTCATGAGCCAGGCCTTTGCCCGGTCAGTGGCGGCGCACGGCCGGCCGGGCGCCATCGTCAACGTCTCGTCGGTCCACGCCGGGAAGACGATCGGCCGGTACGCCATCTACGCCAGCGCCAAGGCCGCGGTGGAGGGACTGACCCGCGCCTGCGCCGTCGAGTTCGGATCGATCGGCGTGCGCTGCAACGCCATAGCGCCGGGATATGTCCCGATCAACCGGGATCTGGTGCCGCCCGACTATCCCGCGCACGACGCCTCATGGATCGCCACGCACACCAACAGCGAGCAGGTGCTCCAAAGGGTGATCGAGCCGATCGACTGTGGCTGGGCAGTGCAGTTTCTCCTGTCGGAGCAGAGCCGGTGCATCACGGGCCAGGTGATCACCATTGATGCCGGCCTCACCGCCCGGCTCTACAACGGCGACATGAGCGCTCGCATCTATGCCGATCGAGAGCGGCAGGCGACCCTACGTGCGGAAGGCCCGGACGCGCGATGAACAATCCCATGCAGATTGCACGGATCCGCGCGACCGAGGTCGTCGTGCCCGCGCATCCCGGAGTCATCGAGTCACCATCGATCCACCGCCCACTGCACAACAAGCCGTGGAAGGGTGCGGCGAGCTGGTCCGTCCAGTTCGACGAGATGCCCAAGGTCATCCTCGAACTCGAACTCCGAGACGGGACGGTGGGCCTCGGCGAGCTGTACCGCGCGCACGACTGGGAGTCCGTGGACGCGCTGGCCACCGCCCTGGTGGGTCTGGACCTGCGGTCGGTGACCCTGCAGGACGTGCCGCTTCCTCGCGTCCACGAATTCGACGGCTTCGAGATGGCCACCTGGGACGCGTTCGCGCGATCCCACGGCCTGAGGGTTGTCGACCTGCTCGGCGGACCGCTGCGCGACCGGGTCGCGGTGAGCGCGTGGTCGAGCCACCGCACAGTGGACGACGTCGGCGATCTGGTCCGCTCCTTCGCGTCCGCGGGCTTCACCTCCGTCAAGTTCAAATGCTCGCTCGAGGACGACGTCGTGGCGTGGTGCGGAGCCATCGCCGAGCGGGCACCCACCATGTCCGTCGTACTCGATCCCAACGGCCGCTTCGAACGCCTCTCCGAAGCCCGCGCCATCGGGCTGGCCCTCGCCGAGATAGGCAATGTCGCCTGCCTGGAGGATCCGATCCCGCACTGGATGCTCGACGAGTGGTCACGGTTGCGATCCGCCGTCCCGATACCGCTGGCACGCCACATATCGCTGGCCTATCCGCAGTATTCCGACCGCGGCAGCGAAGCCGTCGCAATGTTCCGTCACGGCACCGCGGACATGCTCAACATCACCGCGGGGCTGAGCGATTTCCGCCGCCTCGACCATGCCGCGGACCTGTTCCACATGCCGACCTGGCATGGATCGCAGGTCGACCTCGGTATCGCGGAAGCCGCCTACATCCACTCCTGCGCCGCCGCACGAGCGTGCGTCCAGCCCAGTGACATCTTCGGACGCTTGATCCGGTCACACGACCTTCTCCGCCGGCCACTACGGATCGAGCCCCCCTACGCGTTTCTTCCAGACGGAGACGGTCTCGGCGTCGAGCTCGACGAGCAGGCCCGCATCGAGTTCCGGACAGCCGAGAAGGAGTACCTGCCGCAGTGAGCCCAGAAAATCCGTTCCCGGCGGATCCGGATCGCGCCGCGATCTGGACGATGCTCGTCGACCGCGACATCACCGCGTACGTCCGCAACGAGTGGACCATGGTCGAGGCCGACTATGTCAGCGCGTCGGAATTCATGTCCATCGATGCCAGAACAACGTCGAACCCCGATTCCTGGAGAGTCGGGGGAAATCTCGCGGCCTACCGTGACTCCTGGTCGGCGGGCAGCGCGGAACTGAGCGCGACCGTTCCGGCCGACACGTTGGAGGCCGGGTTGCGGGAGATCACGACGCTCCGGGACATCGAAATCCACGAGGGAAACGCTGTCGCGCACAAGAAGTTCGACGGGACCATCCGCCGTCGCGACGGCGGACTGGTGCACCTCAACTGGCAGACCCTCTACTTCTGCAGGCAGGACGCCGGTCGCTGGCGTATCAGGGGGTTCATCGGCCGGCTGCCGAACCCCATGGGGGACAGGTCCGTCGCGTCCCACGCGAAGGAAGTCCCCGCCCATGCCACTCAACATGTCACTGCCGGGCCTTACTCCCCGGTCCTGACCGTGCGCGCGGACCGCTGGGTAGTAGTGTCCGGCCAGGCCGCGATCGTGCCGGACGGCTCGATCGTGGGGGATGACATAGAAGAGCAGACTCATCTCACTCTCCAGAACTGTCGACGCCAACTGGCGTTCGCTGGATGCACGCTCTCCGACGTCGTGAAGGTGAACGCCTATCTCACCGACATGGCGACCTGGGGACGTTTCAACTCGGTCTACCGGTCGTACATGCCGGAACCCTGCCCCGTACGCACAGTGGTCGGAACGGCCCTGCTCGACGGGCTCCTCGTCGAAGTGGAAATGTGGGCGGTCGCACGATGAGAGCCACCTCATGACGTATTGGGAACAGCTGACCTCGGCACGACTCGCCACGGTCGACAGGTCCCTGCCCGTCATACTCCCGCTCGGTGCGGTCGAGCAGCACGGACCACACCTGCCGCTGGCGACGGACCGTATCCTCGTCGACCACTTCTGCCAGGAGATCGACCGACGCCTCGGTGCCGACGTGCTGATCCTGCCCACCGTTTCCGTGGGCTACTCCAAGCACCACGACGACTTCCCCGGCACCTTGTCATTGACGCACGAAACACTGCTGCACCAGATCGTGCAGACCGCCGACTCGGTTTTGCGGCACGGCATGACCAGCCTGCTGATGCTCAACGCCCACGGTGGCAACGAAGGCATCGCCCAGGTCGCCCTGGAACAACTCGGGCACAGTCGACCCGAATGCAAGATCGTCCGGACGGCGTGGTGGCAAATCGCATCCGAGGACCTGCTCGCCATCAGCACGACCGGCCCAGGCGGTGTCGGTCATGCATGCGAACTCGAAACCTCGCTGCTGTTGGCCATCGCCCCCCAACTCGTTGACGAGTCCGCCATACCGCCGCGCGAGAACAAGAGCTGGTTCAGCTGGGACACCGCCGACATGCTCCGCGCGGGAAGCGCCATCATCTACCGCCGATTCGCCGACGTCTCCTCCACGGGCGTGTTCGGCGACCCCCAGGCCGCCTCCGCCGAAAAGGGGCAGCAGATCAGCGAGATCGTCACACAGCGCCTGGTCGACCTCGTCCGATCCATGATGGGCCGGTGAGAGCAGAGGGCGTCCGTGTAAGACTTCCGGGCCACCGCTGACGAGAGGAACCCCGTGCGAGGCGACAATGAGCGCAGTCGTCCAGGCCGGACCGTGCCGCCCCGGGAGGCGTACCGGGCCGTGATCTGCGACCTCGACGGCACCGTTTACCGAGCAGGCCGGCCGCTGCCGGGGGCCGTCGAGGCCTTGGGGCGGATGCGCGCGGCGAACGTGCCCGTTCTCTTCGTCTCCAACAACCCGACCCGCTCCCCGGCAGCCTATGCCGAACGACTGCGGGCACTGGGCGTGGCCGCGGCGCCGGAAGACGTGCTGACCTCTGGCGGCGTGGTCATAGATTGGCTCTTGGCCGAGGCGGCGGGCGCAGAGGTCCTGTTGGTCGGCGAACCAAGCCTGCACGCCGAGTTCGCCGGGCACGGCATCGGTCTCGTCGACAGCGGCCGCGACGCGGACGTGGTCGTGGCCTCGTTCGACCGTACCTTCGACTATCGCAAGTGGATGGAGGCGTTCCGCGCGCTGCGGGCCGGAGCCCGGTTCGTGGCCACGAACCCCGACCCGACCTGTCCCGTCGACGATGGGGAGGTCCCGGACTGCGGGGGAATCATTGCCGCTCTCGAGGTCACCGTCGGACGCCGGGTCGAGGTCGTCGTGGGCAAGCCGTCGGCCATGATGGCGCACGCCGCACTCGATCGGCTGCAAGCCGCCGCTCATGAGGTACTCGTCGTTGGGGACCGGCTCGAAACAGACGTTCGCCTGGGCACGCGCAACGGCCTGGACACAGCGCTCGTCCTGACCGGTGTGACCGATCTGACCGACCTTCACACGGCACCCGACCAGCCGACCTTCGTCCTCAGCGACCTCGCGGCGCTGCCGTCCCTGGTGGGGCTCGCCGACCCAGAGCCCCACTGACCATTCTGGCTGAACTGTCGGAACCGGCCGTCCGGAAGACCAACCGGCGCGGTCGTAGGCTTCCTGGGATGCCGACACGTCTGAGCCGCTCGCGTCCCGGCACGCCGATCCCGGCCGGAGGACGGCGGCGCGATCTACGCCGCGGACTGCGCACTCGGGTTCGTCGACCTCATCGAAAAGGGCGAGCACCACAGGGCAGAAGTGAACCTCAGCCACTGAGCGGACGACTCCGGATGTTGTCCGGGTTCGGCCGGAGTGCGTCCGCTTCGACAGCGACCTGGGGAGCCCGACCGCCGAGGGGCCTCCTACTCCGGTCGCGGGACCGGCGTGTTGTGCCGTGCCGCCGCCCACCAACGGCCGTTCTCCTTGACGAGCACGTAGAAGCGCACGTACTCATTTGCTCATGCGAACAGCCGAGCACCTCAACCACACTCAAGGTCAACGCCGGTAGTGTGTACCGCTGATGCTGTCGGCAGACCCTTGAGCAGCATGTCGATCAGCAGTTCGTAGCTGTCGCCGGTCTGCTCGTCCATCGCGAAGCCGCCGGAGACCTCCAGCACCGTGAAGCCGTGGGCGGCCGCGCGCAGGCAGCGGGTGGCGTGGATCAGCGCCGAACCCTCCAGCCCGTACGCGCGCAACACCGCCACGGAGATGCTCAGGAGCCGCTGCCCCGCCGGGCTGGCCTGTGGTCCTGGGTCCTGCCGGATGGCGGCGTAGCGCTGGGGGTGTTCGAGCACGTACGCACGCCAGGCCCGCAGGAAGGCCCGTACGGCCTCGTCGCCCGAGCGGCCGAGCACGGCTTCAGCGGTGCGGTCCGCGAGCTCCGTCAGCACCCGTTCGGAGAGCCGGTCGCGCAGCTCGGCCAGGTTGCGCACGTGTTTGTACAGCGACGGGGTGGCGACCCCGGCCCGCCCGGCGACCGCCGACAACGTCAGCGCCTCGGCGCCCCGCTCGTCCACGATGCAGCAGGCGAGTTCGACGACGGCTTCGGCCGACAACGACGCCCTAGGCACCCGCGTGCTCCTTGAGGAAGGGGATCACCGCGGCGGCCACCTCGTCGGGGAACTGCGTGTGGGGGTAGTGGCCGGCGCCGTCGATCGTCACGACCGTGCCCAGGCCCTGCGGCATGTCGGCGACGGCCCGTTCGGCGGCGGCACGGGGGTCGGGCCAGTCGGGGTCGGCGGTGCCGACGACGACCAGAGCAGGGCATCGCACGTCGCCCAGCCGGGCGCCCGCGTCGGCGGGCGCCGACCGCCCCATCGCGCTCACCGCGGCCATCCGGCCGGGTCTGCGCAGCTCGGCCTGGAGGGCGTCCATGGCAGCTGCGTGGTGGGCGGGCCTGCGCGCCTGATAGTTGTGCTCCAGGTAGCGGCGCCACAGCCGCGGGCTGCGCAGCAGTACGGCGCCGAACAGGCGGAGCATGCCCCTGCGGTGGTGGGCGTTGCGCAGCAGCGCCCCGGCCGCCATCTTGTCGACGCGGGTGAAGGGCGCGATCTCGACGATGGCGCTGACGAACTTGGGCGCCTCGGCCGCCGCGATGGTGGCGGAGCCGCCGGCGAAGGAGTGCCCGACGATCACGGCGGGTCCGCCGAGGTGGCGGACGAGGGCGAGGATGTCGCCTGCCGTGTCCGTCCGCGTATATGAGCTCCAGCCCGGGGTCGAGCCGCCGTGGCCGCGCAGGTCCATCGCGGCCACCCGGTAACCGGCCGAAACCAGCCTCGGCGCGAGGAAGCGGAAGGCCGCGCGGTTGTCGCCCATGCCGTGGACCATCACGACCAGCGGCCCTTCGCCGGCGATCTCGTAGGTCAGCTGCCCGTCGCCAACGCTTAAGCTATTCTCCATAGCTTCTAAGCTAATAGCATTAGCCAGGCCCGTCAAGACCGTCGACAAGCTGGGCCGGCTAGCGGTGCGGGCGCCGGCCCAGCTTGTCGGTCCAGCCGAACTCCTCGAAGGTCACCCGCGCCGTGTCCTCGCCCCTCTCCACCACCGCGTACTCCAGCAGCTCGGCCGTGTCCTCGTCGATGACGAGCTGGAACTCGGCCCCCTCGCCGCTCTTGACCGCCAGGCTGACCCCCTTACGCCCGGCGGTGTCCTCGGTCTCGCCGCTGGAGGTGATGCCGGGCTGGTCTGCGAGGACCTGGAAGAGGGCCGCCCGGGTGCCGGGAGTGGTCGGCGCGGTCATCAGGTCGACGGCGGTCTGCCACAGGTAGAGGTCGAACTCCTTGTGAGGGTCCGGCAGCTTGGCGAACCGGGCGCGCAGGCGGCCGGCCAGCGCCTTCTTCGACCTGGGCAGTTCGCCGACGTTCTGCATGGTGATGTCCATGTTGGAGATCGACAGCGGCCGCGGGAGGTCGTCGTCGACGCTCTTGGGCTTGTCCTCCAGCAACTTCGGCGCGCCCTCCTTCTTCCACGTGGCCTCGTCCTGCGGCGTGGGGAAGACGATCTCGCGGTCCTCGCTCTTCACGCGGTGGGTGCCGCCCGCCCGCTTCGGCCGCCACCGCTCCTCCGACTGGACGACGTACGCCTTGTACGGCGGCCCGTCGGGGTAGATGCTCTCGCGCAGCAGCGCCAGCTTCTTGTTGTACTTCTCGTTGATCGCCACCAGCTCGTCGTCCTTCGCGCCGGTCCTGTCGACCTCCGCCTGCTCCTGGCGCTGGAGCTCGCGCACCCCGGTCCAGAACTTCTCCGGCCAGCGGAAGGTGGGATGCGTCGTACGCTGTCGGACGTACCAGTAGTGGCCGGACGTGGCGGGCTCGCGCAGCGCGGTGTCCGCGGCGGCGAGCAGGAAGGATCGGGCGTCGATCCGCGTGGCGGCCGGCGACGCCCCTGTGCCGCCGGTCGTGCCGCGCGGGGTGCTCTCCGCCGCCACCGGCGGGGTCCGGCCGGCGGGCGAGCCGGACAACACGCCCGTGGAGACGACGACCGCGCCCGCGGCGACCGCGCCGGTGGCCAGGAGGAACATCGGACGGCGGGCCATGAAAGCTCTCCACGTGGGTGTCGGGTTCCGGGTGCTGGAAAACGTCCGGGCAAGGTCCTCGCGGCGGCGCCGCCGGTAACTCTCCTCGGCGAGTTCGTCCAGCTTGCCGGGCCTGAGCCGGGCGAACATACGGTCGGTCATGTCTTCCCCCTACGGGTGGATCCTGCTGCGGACGTCAGCTCTCCTCGGCGAACAGGCCGGGGGTTCCTCGCACCGGTCGTCGCGCGGCTCCCGCTTCCTGGTGCAGCCTGCCGGTGAGCCGTTTGCGCGCCCGGTGCAGCCGGACGTTGAACGCCCGCGCCGAGCAGCCCATGACCGTCGCCGCCTGATCGGGCGTCAGGCCGTACCAGGTGGCCAGGATCATCGCCTCCACGTCCTTCTCGGGAAGGGCGCGCAGGGCGGAGACGGCCTGCTCCCGGTCCACCACGTGGTCGGCGACGTCCCAGGCGACGTGCTCCTGCTCACTGGTCAGCGCGGCGATCCGCTCCACCAGGTCGGTGCGCCGGTAGCGCACCTCGCGATGCTTGGCGAGTCTGTTGCGGGCCACGCCGAGCAGCCACGGCAGCACCTGCTCGGGCAGTTCGTCGAGCCGACGCCAGGCCACGAGGAACGTCTCGCTGCACACGTCCTCGGCCACGTTCTGCCCGACCCTGAGCAGCACGTAGCCCAGCACGTTCCGGTAGTACCGGTCGTACAGCATGGTGAATCGCTCTTCGGGATCGTCCACACCCAGTAGTCCCGCCGGCCGCCTCCCGATTACCACCCGGCTCGGAGTTTCTCACCGCGGGCCCGGACACAAAGGCGCGGGCCGGATCACGACTGGCGCATCAGTGGTGGTCCGGCCCGCGTTCGTCAGTGGGGGCGAATGGCGTCTCTCAGCCGTCGGAAACCGTGAGCTTCACGCGGACGGCGCCGTCGTTGTCGCCCAGGCAGGCGTCCGCGTCGTTGATGCGCAGCTGGAGAAAGCCCGCCTGGCGCGCCTGGATCCACCTGCTGCGGCCGATCCGGTAGATGTCGTCGTTGATCCTCGCGATCATCGAGCCCTGCGGCTGGTTCTTCAGGACCTTGCACGGCGCGTAGATGTGGCGGTCGATGTGCCTGGGATATCCGGCCGAGGACACGTAACGGAACTTGCCGGAGTCGACCGACCACCGGCCGGCGAGATAGCGCACCCGCACCCAGTCGCCGGGCTCGACGTACACGCCCGCGTGCTGCCAGCCGCGCTCGGAGCTGATCCATTTGCTCTTGCCGGAGTACGCCGTGGCCGAGGCGGGCGAGGCGCCGGCGAGGAGGCAGCCGCCGGCGGTGAGGGTGGCGAGGAAAAGGGTGGCCAGCTTCGATCGCATGTGCATATGCCCTTCCGGGTCCATTCTTTTATGTGCTTCGTACGTGTGGGTTAGATAGCGCCTCCGGGAGATAGGTTCGCGGTTTTTCTGAATTTTTTTCACGGGGACGTATGACGATTAATTGCTTTCGTCGTCCGGCTTCTTCGACGGCGTCCATGAGCGAATGAGGCCGTCCGCGTCGAGCCGTCACACCCTGTCGGTCAAGGTCCGGGCGAACAGGTCCGGGCGCGGCAAAGGGATGCCACGGCCGCATCCCGACACGGAGGTTCTCGCCCACGCCGGCGAGGAGCGTCTCACGGCTGACGCGGGCGCTGTCGCGAAGGCAGTCGGGGAAGGAGCGTCCGCGTCACCCGTCTCAAGGACATGCCGCCCGCATCCTTCCAGCAGTCCGACTGACGCCGGGGGCGTGTTCATGTCGAGAACGCGTCGGTGGCTCCGACCCGTCTGCGACCGCCGGTTCGTACGGCATCCCAGAAAGGAGCAGAAATGTCACGGAACATCGAGATCGTCAACACCTACCTCGACGGTTTCCGTAAGAACGATCACGAGCAGATCCTGTCCTGCCTGACCGACGACATCGAGTGGACCGTCTTCGGTGCCTTCCACCTGACCGGCAAGGACGCCTACGACAGGGCCATCGACGGACCGCCCGAGCTCGTCGACCCTCCGCACCTGGAGGTCGTGCGCATGGTCGAGCAGGGCGACGTGGTGATGGCGGAGCTCACCGGGACGGTGCGACGGGTTGCGGGCGGCGAGATGCGCATGTCGATGGCGGAGGTGTTCGTCATGCGCGACGGCAAGATCGCCGAGCGTCGCGCCTGGGTCGTCGAGCTCAAGGAGAACGACCACCGCTGACAAAGAAGGGGGCCGGGCCACTTCGGGCCCGACCCCCTTCTACGTGTACGTGAGGATCTGGTCAGGTGGTGTTGCGGGCCGAGGCGGCCCAGGTGTTGCACGCTCCGGGAGAGCCGCTGTTGTAGCCGCGGGTCATCCACTTGGCCTGCGTCGGCCCCCTGCCGTGGTCGTTCTGCGGCCAGGCCTTGTGCCCGTTCTGCCGGAACCAGTTCACGGTGTAGTCCCACTGCTGGTCCGAGAAATGCCGCCCGTCCCTCAGGGTCCTCATGAAGGCGCCGGACAAGCACTCGGCCTGCAGTTCGGACCTGCGGGAGAGCGCCAGGCGCTGCGAGCTGCCGGCCCTGTTACGGGCCGTCCAGTAATAGCTCCAGATTTTCGAGACCTGCTGAACGTGGTGGCCGTACTCGTGGGCCATGAGGCGCGCGATCCCCAGCGGGAACGGCTGGCGCAGCTGCTTGCGGGTGATCAGCATGTACATCGTGCGGTTGGAGGAGCAGTAGTAGCCGTCGGCACCGGTGCTCCACTTGCCGCAGGGCGTGTTGACCTTCCTGGTGATGATGCGCAGCCGCGGCTTGGAGAAGGGCAGCCGCGCCTTGCGGAACTGCGAGGCCCACGCCTTGTTCAGGCAGTTGGTCACCCGCGTCAGGAACCGCTTGTACGCTGCCGTGCTCCCGGACGGCAGCGAGCCGGTCCGGCAGTTCACGTCGGTGAGGCGGCCGGTTCGGTAGATGCGGTTCTTGGTGGCCAGCGACTTGTTCGCGAAGGCACTCGCGCTCTGCGCGCCGGCCGCGCCCCCCGCGACCGGCGGAGCAGCCTGCTGGACCTGGTTGACGGATGCCACCGATGCCGAGGCGGCGTTGGGCAGGACGAACACCTGCGAGGTCGCGGCCACCGTGAGCGTCAATCCGGCAGCCGCGAGCGCCGCGAATCTGTGAGAAACGTTCATAATCTCCCCAAGATTAGGTCAAGATCATGCATTTTGCGATGAAATTGGGTCAATTACCTGGGACCATTGCGCGCCGCAGACTGGTGACTTCGGTTCGCTTCCAGTGCGTGACCAGCGCATACGAGGCCCGCCGACCCACCCGCACAACCGCGGAGCGCCTCCCCCTACCTCGCGAGGTGGGTGGTCGTCACCCTGGTGCTCTTCGCCGTCTCAGGCCTGCTGTACGCGGTGCGCCGGGCCGCCGGAAGGCGGGGTCGCCGAGCGGGTCACACCGTGCACTCGGGTGTCCCGGCCGCTCCCCGTGATAGACATCTTCCGTCATCCCCACGCTGCCTCGACGCGCGAGCGGAGGTTGCGAAGGCGCTCGACCGGCTCGTTGGCGAACACGAACCGTAGGTGACGGTCTCCGGAAGGCCCCCAGCCGTTCATCGGCGTGGCGGCGACCCGGCCGCGCGTGAACAGGCGCTCGGAGGCCTCGGCCGGGCTCATGCCGAGCTGCGAGGTGTCGACGAGCAGCGACCAGCCGCCGTCGGGAGGGATCACCGGGTAGCCGGCGAGCTGGTCGAGGATGGTGTCACACCGGCCGCGCCAGACGTCGACCGCCCGCGCCACGTCCGCGTCCGCGTCAGGAGAGGCCAGCGCCGCGGCCACCGCCTCCTGGGCGAGCCCCACCTGGCAGACGACATTGCTGAGCCCGACCAGGTTGACGTCGGCCATGACGGTCTCCGGGCCGACGACCCATCCGACCCGCCACCCGATCATCCTGAGCTCCTTGGACGCCGAGCCGACGGTGATCGTGCGTGCCGCGAGCCCTTCGTGCCGGGCCGGGTGCGCCGGTTCCGCGTCGTCGAAGCGGATGCGTTCCATGGCGGCGTCGTAGAGCAGCCATGCCGGGGTGCCGTCGAGCGCGCGGGAGAGGGCCTCCCAGTGGGCGGGCCCGAGCACGGACCCGGTCGGCATGGCCGGTGACATCATCAGGACCACCGCCGTGCGCCTGGTGACCGCGGCGGCCAGTTCCCCGGGGTCCAGGGTCCATCCGCCCGCCGAGGCGGCCAGCGGGACGAAGCGCGGCACCCCTCCCGCGAGCCTGACGCGGTTGACCAGCCCGGCGTAGATCGGGTCGGCCATCACCACCTCGTCGCCCGGTTCGACGGTGGCGAGCAGCGTGTTGAGCACTCCGTTGAGCCCGCCCGCCGTGATGACGCACTCACGTGCCGGGTCGTAGCGTCGTCCCGCCATCCGGCCGACGTGGGCGGCGGCCGCCTGCCGGAGCGTGACGCCGCCCTGGAAGGGCAGGTAGCTGTTCGCGCTGTCCTGGTCGATCGCGGCCTTGGTCGTCTCCAGGGCCACCGCCGGGGGGCGGAGGTCGGTGTCGAGGTTCTCCAGACGGAGCAGCGTGTCGTCGTTCTCCTGGTCGGCCCGGTCTCCGAGCAGATCCACACCGATGCCGGGAATCTCTCTCAGACGGCTGACGGTCATACATCCTCCTCTGTTCCATATATGGAACAGCAGTCGTGCCGGACGGTCAACCGTCGCCGTCAGGCGGCTTGTCCCCCGTGCGAGCTACAGGCGGATGTCCACCGTGCGGGGACGCAGAGGGACCCCTCCGATCCGTAGCGTTACCGACGTAGCCGCGGCGCTCGGAGCCGCTCCCCCTACTCGCTCTCCTCGGAGGACCTCATGCTCGGCAAGTTCAAGGC
>NZ_JAAAHR010000081.1:0-38394 GCF_009908215.1 Nonomuraea sp. K271
GGACAGGGATGGTGCCGGGCAGCACGGTGCCGGGCAGCACGGTGCCGGCGCGGCGGACGGTGGCGGGCAGCACGGGGCGGGGGTGCCGGACGGTGGCAGGCGGGCCGCCGGCCGTGCCGAGCGGTCCGGAGGCAGGGTCAAGCTCCGGGGAAGCGCCGGGTGGCCGTTGCAGGAGGACGGCGGTTCGGGTGAAGGCGCACCCGGTGGCCGGGAGGCGGGCACGCCCTCGCGCAAGCGGCGGCGTACTCCTTCGTCCGACTGGCAGTTCCCGGTGCTCACCGCCTGGGGCCTGCGCCCGGATCAGCAGCGGTTGCTCGTGATCATCGCCGTGGTCGTGGGTGTGCTGGCGGGTGGCACCGGGCTGGTGTTCGTCGTGGGGTCCCTTGGCGAGTACACGCCGCAGCAGAGAACCAGCGCCGCCGTGATCGCGCCCGGCTCGACGTTGCCGCGGATTTTCCACGGCTGGAACTCGCCCAAGCTGTTCGCGCCGCTGACCGACAGGACGAAGGACAAACGTGCGCTGACGAAGAAGGAAGTGTTCGGCGAGAAGCAGCTCACCGTCACCAAGAAACTCAAGCTCAAGCTGGTCGCCAAGCAACTCGATTCCGACTGTTCGGCGGCCCTGTGGGGGCAGAGCGTCGTGGAGCGGGTCTCCGACGGCGGATGCAGCCAGGCCGCCCGCGGCCTGTACGCCAGCTCCGACGGGCGTTACGTCGGCCAGTACACCCTGCTCAACCTGAAGGACGGCGAGTCGGCCGCCGCCCTGGTGGAATCGTTGAAGACGGACTACCGGGGCGGGTGGACGATCCCCCTGCCCTCCTCCAAGGCGTCCTTTCCCGAGGGGGGCTATTCCGAGGCCGGCGGTTACGCGCTGGGCCACTATGTCGGTCTTGTCTGGCTCGGCCGGACCGACGGCGCCGAGCCGACCGCCAAGGACGACTTCGTCTCCCTGACCCTGGCGCTGCGCGGCGCGGAGAAGCCCGTCTACCGCAGGGTCGTCTCGCTGACGGGGCCGCCGGCCTGATGTCACGTCGTCTCGTCATCTCCGTCGCGATCGTGGGCGCGGTGGTCATCGCCGCGGCCGCCTGGTGGTGGTCGCGCCGCGACGCGCCCCGCCCGTCCACCTTCCACGCCGAGCCCACCTCCGCCTTCTACGCGGCCATCGACGACCGCAAGAACGACGCCGCCCCGCTCACCCCGCAGGAGGTCTTCACCTCCTCGGTCAAGACCGTGGGCGACATGCGGTTGGAGAGCACCCAGCAGTTCACCGACTGCGACGACGTCCTGTGGGGCGCCTCGGCCCCCGGCTGCACGCAGGCACTCCAGGCCGTCTACAAGGGGGACTCGACCGCGGGCCAGTTCGTCATCTTCAACATGGGCGACGGGCGCGCCGCCGACGCGCTGGTCTCGGCCCTCGGCGCGGACGGGTTCGTACGCCAGGGCATCCCCTTCCAGGCCGCCGGCAGTCGTGCGCAGGCCCGTGCCATGGGCCACTACGTAACGGTGAGCTGGGTAGGCGGTTCCGCGCCCGCGCAGGAACTGATTGCGGCGCTGGTGGCCCTCGACGGCCTGGGCCGTGTCGTCCAGGACCGCGTCGTCGCCGCCACCTGAGGCTCGCGCCGGGCGGTCGGTCGGTGCGGTTCGACGGTGTGCGAAGTGCGATGGGGCGCGCCGGTGCAGGTCAGGGGTGTGGAAGGCCGGCCTGGGCGCTGAGGCGTGAAAGGCGTTCGCTCGGGTGCTCCGTGATGACAATCCCAGCTCCCGCAGGAGCTGCCCCGCCTGAAGGCGAGCGTTGTGAGTGGGCGAAGGGTGGATGTGAGGTGAGGATGCCCTCGCGGGACAGGGGCGGCGCGAGTCATGGGCGGTGCTGGTCAGGGGGCGGTGCTGGTCAGGGGGCGGTGCTGGTCAGGGAGGTGACGGTTGCAGTGACCGCGTCCGGCAGGGCGGACAGGCGGTGCAGCGGCGCCTCCAACGCGGTCAGGTCGTCCGACCAGGGGGCCGCCTCGCGGATGAGGGCTCTGACGTCGTTCTTGGTGAGGGTCGTGCCCTGGTCGCGGGCCGCCGCGATGAGGGCTTCGCGCCACGTGTTGGCCAGCTTGGCGTGGCCGTTGTCGAGAATCCTGCGCAGCACGCGGGCCGCCGGGTCGCCGGGCTCCGGAAGGCGTACGGCGTCGAGTTCCTCCTCGTCGGCGCTGGTCGTGTAGACGGCGGACAGCACGTCGGGCAGGGGCGGCAGGGCGGCTCCCAGAACGCGTACGCGGGAGGCGCGCGTCGCCAGGAGCAGGCGGGGGAGCGCGGCCTCCATGCCCGGTGGCAGGGCGACGGCCACGCGGCCGGGGGTGGCGGCGTACGGTTTGGCCAGCCAGGTCGGCAGCTTGACCCGGGGCTGGGTGAGGTCCTTGGGCCACTCGCCCACCAGCAGGTCGGGCTCGAAGTCTGAAATGCTCCTCTTTGAGGCTGAAATGCCCTTCTGGGCGTTTTCTATGGCTTGTGGGCCCTGAGTGTAGATGGCGGTGCTCTGGCGGCTCAGGCGGGATGTCACGGCCGGGCGGGTCTTCGTGGTGGGCCGGAGGATGTACAGGTCGGCGGCCGAACCGATGGCTTCCGCGCCGTAATAGCGGTTGAAGTCGGGATAGATGGCTTCGTAGGCGAGGTTGAGGTCCGCCAGGGCCTGCTGGACCTTGAACGCCAGCATGGGCATACGCTCCCCGGCGCCGTACGCCAGCACCACCCGCCCGTCGTCCTTCAGCCCCTCGACGGCGCGCGCCACGAACAGGCCGACCCCCTCCGGTGTGTACGGGGGGTCGGTGAGCGCCAGGTCGTGAGTCCTGGCCGAGGCCGGCAGGCCGAGCCGCAGGTCGGCCCAGCGGGTGCGGACCCCGAGCCGCTGCTCGTCGATGTAGGCCAGGATGCGCTCGTCGATGTCGGCCACCGTGACCTCGGTCTCCGGGTGGACGAGCTTGACGGCCAGCGAGGTCAGGTCGTGGTCGCCCACGCAGAGCAGGCGCGCACCAGGCAGCCAGAACCGCGCGCCGAGCAGCAGCGCCCGCCGCAGCACGGTCTCGGGCGTGGCGGCGACGTGGTCGAGGACGTGGCGGGCGCGCGGGGCGCCGGCGACGAGGGCGCTCAGGCGGTCGAGCACCCCGGAGTAGTGGGGGAGCAGGTGGGCGACGGGGTCTTCCGGCGGCGGCGCCACGGCGAAGAGGTCCTGGAAGGCGTGGGTATGGGCGAGCGGCACGCGGAAGGTGCCGCCGGAGCGCTCCAGCGGCAACTCGCGCAGCAGCGCCTCGATGGTGCGCCTCGATGTGGCGCTTGCGCGAACCAGGTCGGCGAGCTTCCACCACCGGCCCTCGCACAGGAGTGTCAGCGCGTGCCTCAGCCGCCTGCTGTCAGCCCCTGCCTCTCGGAGCAGACGCTCCACCCCGTCACGGTCCATGGTCACGACCATATCGAGGGTAAGGGATGGGGCAGGCACGCCGGAGAAGCGCGCCCGGCGAGCCGCCCGCCGGGCCAGGCCGGCAGAGAAATCGCCAGTCCTGCCGCATACAGGTGGGCGGAACCGGGAATGACACCGGCCTCGCCCAGAGTTTGGGATAGAGAGTTCGGATGCTGGACCAGCCCAAATGTTCGCATTGCGGACGTGGTGGGCACCATTCCGGCATCGTGTTGTAACCTCTACCCACGATATGCAGCAGGGCCAACGTCGTCCCCGCCTGTAAAGCAGTTCGAGACAGACGATGACGACGGGAGGGATTCAATGCCTGCTGCCCACCTCGGGTTCCCCGAGCCTCAGGGCCTCTACCACCCCGCCAACGAGCACGATGCCTGCGGTGTCGCCATGGTCGCCGACGTCGCGGGACGCCGTGGTCACGGCATCGTGGCCAAGGCGCTGACGGCGTTGTGCAACCTTGATCACCGGGGGGCCAAGGGTAGCGAGCCGGACACCGGCGACGGAGCCGGGATCCTGACGCAGATCCCCGATGAGTTCTACCGCGCGACAGTGCCGTTCGCGCTGCCCGCCGCCGGCGCCTACGCGACCGGCATCGCCTTCCTGCCGATCGACGAGGAGGCCAGGCGCATCGCCGTCGGCCTGATCGAGGAGATCGCGGGCGAGGAGGGCCTCACCGTGCTCGGCTGGCGGGAGCTGCCCGTCGACCGTGCGCTTCCCGGGCCGAGCGCCCGGGCCGTCATGCCGCACTTCGCCCAGCTGTTCGTGTCGGGATCCGGCGGGCTGGAGGGGCTGGAGCTGGACCGGCTCGCGTTCTGCCTGCGCAAGCGGGCCGAGCACGAGGTCGACGTCTACTTCCCCTCGCTGTCGGCCAGGACGATCGTCTACAAGGGCATGCTCACGCCCGACCAGGTCGAGCCGTTCTTCCCCGACCTGAGCGACGAACGTTACGCGACCGCGATCGCGCTGGTGCACTCGCGGTTCTCCACCAACACGTTCCCGAGCTGGCCGCTGGCCCACCCCTACCGCTACGTCGCGCACAACGGCGAGATCAACACGGTCAAGGGCAACCGCAACTGGATGCGGGCGCGCGAGGCGATGCTGAAGTCCGCCCACATTCCTGGCGATATTTCGCGACTTTTCCCCATCTGTGACCCGGATGGCAGCGACACCGCCAGCTTCGACGAGGCCCTGGAACTGCTGCACATCGGCGGCAGGAGCCTGCCCCACGCCGTGCTCATGATGATCCCCGAGGCGTGGGAGAGCCACACCGAGATGGACCCCGCGCGGCGGGCCTTCTACGAGTTCCACTCCACGATGATGGAGGCCTGGGACGGCCCCGCCTCGATCACGTTCACCGACGGCACCCTGGCCGGCGCGGTGCTCGACCGCAACGGCCTGCGCCCCGGCCGCTTCTGGGTGACGGCGGACGGCCTGGTCGTGCTGGCCTCCGAGGCCGGCGTGCTCGACTTCAAGCCCGGCGACGTCGTCAGGAAGGGCCGCCTGCAACCGGGCCGCATGTTCCTCATCGACACCGCACGCGGCAAGATCATCGAGGACGACGAGATCAAGGCCGAGCTCGCGGCCGAGCTGCCGTACGCCGACTGGCTCCACGCGGGGCTGGTCCGCTTCGAGGAGCTGCCCGCGCGACAGCGCGAGGTCCCGACGCACGAGGCGCTGGTCCGGCGGCAGCAGACCTTCGGCTACACCGAGGAAGAGCTGCGCGTCATCCTGTCGCCGATGGCCAGGGCCGGTGCCGAGCCGATCGGCTCCATGGGCACCGACACGCCCGTCGCCGTGCTGAGCGAGAAGCCGCGCCTGCTGTACGACTACTTCACGCAGCTGTTCGCGCAGGTCACGAACCCGCCGCTGGACGCCATCCGTGAAGAGCTGGTCACGTCGCTGGCCAGCACGCTCGGGCCTGAGGGAAACCTGCTCGACCCCGGCCCCAGCTCGTGCCGCCAGCTCGTGCTGCCGTACCCGGTGCTCGACAACGAAGAGCTGGCCAAGATCATCCACATCAACGACGAGGGTGACCTGCCCGGCTTCCACCCGTACGTCATCAGCGGCCTCTACGACGTGGCCGGCGGCGGCCAGGCGCTGCTGCGGCGCCTGGAGGAGGCCAAGGCACAGGCGTCCAGGGCGATCGCCGGCGGGGCGCGGGTCATCGTCCTGTCCGACCGGGGCTCGTCCGAGACGCTGGCGCCGATACCGGCGCTGCTGCTGACCGGCGCGGTGCACCACCATCTGATCCAGGAGAAGACCCGCACCAAGATCGGGCTCGTCATCGAGACCGGCGAGGCCCGCGAGTGCCACCACATGGCGCTGCTCATCGGCTACGGCGCCGGCGCGGTCAACCCCTACCTCGCCGTCGAGACCGTCGAGGACCTCGTCGACTCGGGCGCGCTGCAGCTCGACAAGCGCAAGGCCGTACGCAACCTCATCAAGGCCTACGGCAAGGGCGTCATCAAGGTCATGTCCAAGATGGGCGTGTCCACGGTGGCCTCCTACACCGGCGCCCAGATCTTCGAGGCGCTCGGCCTGAGCCAGGAGGTCATCGACTCCTGCTTCACCGGCACCACCTCCCGCCTGGGCGGCGTCGGCTTCGACGTCCTGGCCAAGGAGATCGAGCTGCGGCACCGCCACACCTACCCGCGGGTGCCGAACGCCCACCGCAAGCTGCAGGTCGGCGGCGAATACCAGTGGCGGCGCGAGGGCGAGCCGCACCTGTTCAACCCCGAGACCGTCTTCAAGCTGCAGCACGCCACCAGGACCCGCCGCTACGAGATCTTCAAGGAGTACACGAACCTCGTCGACTCCCAGGCGGAGCGGCTGATGACCCTGCGCGGCCTGTTCAAGCTGCGCAAGGGCGACCCGATCCCGCTCG
The DNA here is from genome assembly GCF_009908215.1 of Nonomuraea sp. K271. Lineage (NCBI taxonomy): Bacteria > Bacillati > Actinomycetota > Actinomycetes > Streptosporangiales > Streptosporangiaceae > Nonomuraea > Nonomuraea sp. K271. The sequence goes on from NZ_JAAAHR010000081.1 coordinate 6,336, forward strand.
ACGAGGTCGAGCCCGCCTCGGAGATCGTCAAGCGTTTCTCCACGGGCGCGATGTCGTACGGCTCGATCTCGATGGAGGCGCACGAGACGCTCGCCATCGCGATGAACCGGCTCGGCGGCAAGTCCAACACCGGCGAGGGCGGGGAGGACCCCGAGCGCCTGTACGATCCCGCGCGCCGCAGCGCCATCAAGCAGGTGGCCTCCGGGCGGTTCGGCGTCACCAGCGAATACCTGGTCAACGCGGCCGACCTGCAGATCAAGATGGCGCAGGGCGCCAAGCCCGGCGAGGGCGGCCAGCTGCCCGGCCACAAGGTCTATCCGTGGATCGCCAAGACCCGGCACTCCACGCCGGGTGTCGGCCTCATCTCGCCGCCGCCGCACCACGACATCTACTCGATCGAGGACCTCGCCCAGCTCATCCACGACCTGAAGAACTCCAACCCGGAGTCCAGGGTGCACGTGAAGCTGGTCGCCGAGGTCGGCGTCGGCACGGTCGCCGCGGGCGTGTCGAAGGCGCACGCCGACGTGGTGCTCATCTCGGGGCACGACGGCGGCACCGGCGCCTCGCCGCTGACCTCGCTCAAGCACGCGGGGGCCCCGTGGGAGCTCGGCCTGGCCGAGACTCAGCAGACGCTGCTGCTCAACGACCTGCGCGACCGCATCGTCGTCCAGGTCGACGGCCAGCTCAAGACCGGGCGTGACGTCGTCATCGCCGCGCTGCTCGGCGCCGAGGAGTACGGCTTCGCCACCGCGCCCCTCGTCGTCTCCGGCTGCGTGATGATGCGGGTCTGCCACCTCGACACCTGCCCCGTGGGCGTCGCCACGCAGAATCCGGAGCTGCGTAGGCGCTTCAGCGGCAAGCCCGAGTTCGTGGTCAACTTCTTCGAGTTCATCGCCGAGGAGATCCGCGAATATCTGGCCGAGCTGGGCTTCCGCTCGCTCGACGAGGCCATCGGGCACGTCGAGATGCTCGACATGACGGCGGCCGAGGACCACTGGAAGGCCGGCGGCCTCGACCTGTCGCCGATCCTGCACCGGCCGGAGCTGCCCGCGGGCACCGCGCTGCGCCGCGTCGTCGAGCAGGACCACGGGCTCCGGCACGCCCTCGACAACACGCTGATCCAGTTGGCCGAGGGCGCGCTCGCCAACGGCACGCCGGTGACGCTGGAGCTGCCCATCCGCAACGTCAACCGCACGGTCGGCACCATGCTCGGCTACCAGGTGACCAAGCGGCACGGCGGCAAGGGCCTGCCCGACAACACCATCGACATCTCGTTCAACGGCTCGGCGGGTAATTCGTTCGGCGCGTTCGTGCCGCGCGGGATCACGCTGAGGCTGACCGGCGACGCGAACGACTATCTCGGCAAGGGCCTGTCCGGTGGGCGGATCACGGTCCGGCCGCACGAGGAGGCGCCGCTCGACGGCCACATCATCGCCGGCAACGTCGCCCTGTACGGCGCCACGTCCGGCGAGGTGTTCGTCCGCGGCGTCGTCGGCGAACGGTTCTGCGTGCGCAACTCCGGCGCGACGGCGGTCGTCGAGGGCGTGGGCGACCACGGCTGCGAGTACATGACCGGCGGCAAGGCCGTGGTGCTCGGCCCGACCGGGCGCAACTTCGCGGCCGGCATGTCGGGAGGCATCGCGTACCTGCTGGATCTCAAGCCCGAGCGGGTCAACCGCGAGATGGTCGCCATCGAGGCGCTCACCCAGCAGGACGCCGAGTTCCTCACGGAGGCCGTCGAGAAGCACTTCGCGGAGACGGGCTCGCCGGTCGCCAAGCAGCTGCTCGCCGACTGGGACGTCGCGCTCGGCAGGTTCGGCAAGGTCATGCCGACCGACTACAAGAGGGTGCTGGAGGCCGCCGAGGCCGCCCGCATCGAAGGCAGGGACATCGACGAGGCGGTCATGGCCGCCGCGGTTCAGGGCTAAGGGAGGCGTAGAATGGCTGACCCGAAGGGTTTTCTCACGCACGACCGGGAGCTACCGGCGCGCCGCCCCGTCGACGTCCGCATCAGCGACTGGCGCGAGGTCTACCAGGACTTCCCGCAGGACAAGCTGACCAAGCAGGCGGCACGGTGCATGGACTGCGGCATCCCGTTCTGCCACAACGGCTGCCCGCTCGGCAACCTCATCCCCGAGTGGAACGACCTCGTCCACCGCACCGACTGGCGCGAGGCGGTCGAACGGCTGCACGCCACGAACAACTTCCCGGAGTTCACCGGCAGGCTCTGCCCGGCTCCGTGCGAGGCGGCGTGCGTGCTCGGCATCAACGCCGATCCGGTGGCGATCAAGCGGGTCGAGGTCGAGATCATCGATCGGGCGTTCGCCGAGGGCTGGGTGACCCCGCAGCCCCCGGCGGTCAGGACCGACAAGAAGGTCGCGGTCGTCGGCTCGGGGCCCGCCGGCCTGGCCGCCGCCCAGCAGCTGACCAGAGCCGGGCACGACGTGGTGGTGTTCGAACGGGCCGACAGGATCGGCGGCCTGCTGCGCTACGGCATCCCCGAGTTCAAGATGGAGAAGCGGCACATCAACCGCCGCCTCGACCAGATGCGGGCCGAAGGCACCGAGTTCCGCACCGGCGTCAACGTCGGTGTCGACGTCACCGCCGCCGAGCTGCGCGAGCAGTTCGACGCCGTGGTGTTGTCCGGCGGCGCCACCCGGTGGCGTGATCTGCCGGTGCCCGGACGCGAGCTCAAGGGCGTCTACCAGGCCATGGAATATCTGCCGCTGTCCAACAAGGTCCAGGAGGGCGACCTCGATCGCTCGCCCCTCTCGGCCGAGGGCAGGTACGTGGTGGTGATCGGCGGCGGCGACACCGGCGCCGACTGCATCGGCACGGCGATCAGGCAGGGCGCCAGGTCCGTCACCCAGCTCGAGATCATGCCGCAGCCGCCGGCGACCAGGCCGGACCACCAGCCGTGGCCGACGTACCCCATGCTGTTCAAGATGGAGAGCGCCCACGAGGAGCTCGCCGACGGGCAGGGAGCGCGGGTCTACGCCGTCTCCACCACCGAGTTCGTCGGCGACGACGACGGCAACGTGCGAGGGCTGCGGCTGGTCGAGGTCGAAGGGCCGCAGAACGGGTTCAAGCCGATCCCCGGCACCGAGCGGGAGATCCCGGCCGAGCTGGTCACCCTGTCGATGGGCTTCCTCGGCCCGGAGAAGGGCGCCCTGCTGCAGGACCTCGCCGCCGTCGCCGGTGACGGCTTCTACGACGCGCGGGGCAACGTCTCGCGCGACAAGACGTACATGTCCAAGGTGGACGGCGTCTTCGTGGCCGGCGACATGGGGCGCGGGCAGTCGCTCATCGTCTGGGCCATCGCGGAGGGCCGGGCCGCGGCCTCGGGCGTGGACCGGTACCTGTCGGGGGAGACGGCGCTGCCGTACCCGATCCTGCCGACCGCGCGGCCGCTGGTCTGACGTTCACGGTGCGGGGCCGCTCACGAGGCGGCCCCGCACCGCACCCGTGGGCGCTGCTGTCGCGAGGTCCGGCCGCCGGGCAGGCGCGGTCCACGGCGTCCAGCACGCACTGGGACTCGGGGCCGGTCGCGCGGTAGACGAGTCGGCCGGCGCATGACCTGATGCGGACGGTGGAGCGCCAGCTCATCCCGATAGCACGCGAGATGGGGCGGCGCGGCTGGACGACAATCTGGGCGCCCCTGGATCGACTTCGCCCGCTGATCGGGGCCGGAGCCGGGCCGCCCCACGCTCGGCGCCGGCCCGCGTGGCGGGTGTATGTGGGAAGAGCTGAGCGTATTGACTAGCTTCGCCACTCATCTACTGAAATTTCACTACTAAGGTGCATCGCTGATTGACTGTCGGGAACATGCTGGTTCAGCGGCCAGTCGGCGGATGGGGGAAGCATGCGGCGAGTCGCCTCTGGAATGATGGCGCTCGCCGCCACGGTCCCCCTCGCGGCCTGCGCGCCGCCGGCCCCCCAGAGACCCGCCGCACCCCAGAACGACTATCTCGTTTTCTACGCGCAAGGACGGCACGCCGACGCCGTGCACGCCGTCGAACGGGCAGGCGGCACCATGGTCGGCGAGGACGCCAGGCTCGGCTACCTGCTGGCCAGGAGCGCGGGCGGCGGCTTCACCGAGGGCGTGGGCGCCGACCAGGCCGTCGTGGGCGTGTCGTCCGACCGGCGCATCGGCTACGCCACAGCGCGCCCGAGCGTCCGCCAGGAGGCCGGCGCGGCCTTCCCCGACGCGTCGTCGTTCACCAAGAGCGCGGCCGAGCCGCTCGCCGGCCGCCAGTGGGACATGCGGATGATCGGCGCGGACCGCGCGAACGCCACGGTTCCCGGCAGCAGGCAAGTGCTGGTCGGAGTCATCGACACCGGCGTCGACGGCAAGCATCCCGACATCGCCCCCAACTTCAACCGCGAGCTGAGCCGCAACTTCGTCACCGACCGGCCCAAGGACAAGAACGGCGAGACGCTCGACGGCCCCTGCGAGGCCGAAGGCTGCAAGGACCCCGCCGACGTGGACGACGACGGCCACGGCACCCACGTCGCCAGCACGATCGCCTCCCCGATCAACGGCATCGGCATCGCGGGGGTCGCGCCCGGCGTGCAGATCGTCAACCTCAGAGCCGGCCAGGACTCCGGCTTCTTCTTCCTCAAGCCCAGCCTCGACGCGCTCGCCCACGCCGCCGACATCGGCGTGGACGTCGTGAACATGAGCTACTACGTCGACCCCTGGCTGTTCAACTGCAAGAACAACCCGGCCGACACCAGGAAGCAGCAGCTGGAACAGCGGGCCGTCATCACCGGGATGCAGCGGGCCCTCGACTACGCCCGCAAGAAGGGCGTCACGCTCATCTCCGCCCTCGGCAACGGCGGCATCGACCTCGGCCGTCCCAAGGTCGACGACCAGAGCCCCGGCTACCCGAAGGGGGACGAGAAGGACCGCAAGATCGACAACTCCTGCGTCAACGTGCCCGCGGAGTCCGACGGCGTCATCTCCGTCTCCGCGGTCGGCCCCACGGGACGCAAGGCGGTCTACAGCGACTACGGCGTCGAGCAGACCGACCTGGCCGCGCCGGGAGGCGACATCCTCGACGGCGAGGGCGCCAGGGCCGACCGGGGAATCCTGGCCGCCGCGCCCGAGCGCGTGCTGCGCGCGACAGGGCGCATCGACGCCGCGGGCAACCCCAGGGGCGCGGACGTGGTCAAGGACTGCAAGAACGGCCGCTGCTCGTACTACCAGTATCTGGAGGGCACCTCCATGGCCTCGCCGCACGCCACCGGTGTCGCGGCGATCCTGATCAGCCGCTTCGGCAAGCCCGGCGAGGGCGGTCTCCAGCTGGACCCGGACACCACCGAGCAACTGCTCTACAAGAGCGCCGCGCAGAAAGCGTGCCCGACGCCCCGCCGCCACGTCTACACCATCTACAACAAGACCGAGACGCACGAGTGCGAAGGTGACAAGGCCGACAACGGCTTCTACGGCCACGGCATCGTGGACGCCTGGAAGGCCGCCACCGTCGAACCATGACCCGGCGTGAACCACGCTGAGGCGTACCCGAACTTGGCCCGTCCTGGGGGCGCCGTTCTCGTTCTGTTCGCCTTCGGAGGGTACGTTCTCCGTCGTCAGTGACTGTTAAGTGGTCTGTACCAATTAAGGTAGGACTCGTGACTCGTCGCGCGAAAATCGTCTGCACTCTCGGCCCCGCCACTTCGTCCAAGGAACGCCTGCACGAGCTGATCGCCGCCGGCATGGACGTGGCACGGTTCAACCTCAGTCATGGCAACCATGACCTGCACAGAGAGGTCTACGACCGGGTCAGGGAGGTGGCGGCCGACCTCGGCCGCGGTGTAGGCGTGCTCGCCGACCTGCAGGGCCCCAAGATCCGTGTCGGCACGTTCGAAGAAGGTCCCGTCAGGCTGGGCTTCGGCGACGTCTTCACCATCACCACCGAAGACGTGCCGGGCGACCGCGAGCAGGTCTCCACCACCTACAAGGGGCTGCCCAACGACGTGCGCCCCGGCGACACCATCCTCGTCGACGACGGCCGCCTCGTGCTCGAGGCCACCCGCGTCGACGGCGACCGCATCGCCACCCGTGTCGTCATCGGCGGCATGATCTCCGACAACAAGGGCCTCAACCTGCCCGGCGTCAACGTCAGCGCCCCCGCGCTGACCGACAAGGACGAAGCCGACCTGCGCTGGGCGCTGCGCACCGGGTGCGACATGATCGCCCTGTCGTTCGTGCGCCGCCCGTCCGACGCCGACGTGGTGCGCAACATCATGGAGCAGGAGGCCGTGCGCCTCCCGCTGCTCGCCAAGATCGAGAAGCCGCAGGCCGTCGACCGCCTCCCCGACATCGTCGAGGCCTTCGACGGCATCATGGTGGCCCGCGGCGACCTCGGCGTCGAGCTGCCGCTCGAGCAGGTCCCGATCGTGCAGCGCCGCATCATCGAGCTGTGCCGCGAGAAGGCCCGCCCGGTCATCGTCGCCACCCAGATGCTCGACTCCATGATGAGCTCCCCGCGCCCCACCCGGGCCGAGGCCTCCGATGTGGCCTACGCGGTCATGGACGGCGCCGACGCGGTCATGCTGTCCGGCGAGACCTCCGTGGGCAACTACCCGATCGAGGCCGTCTCCACGATGGACCGCATCGCCTGCGCCGCGGAGAAACACTCCCTGCACGCCACGCACACGCTGGATCGCATGCCGGAGACGACCGGCGGCGCCATCGCCAGGGCCGCGGCCGAGGTCGGCGCCATCGTCGGGGCCAAGGCGCTGGTGGCGTTCACGATGTCCGGCGAGACGGCGCGGCGGCTGGCCCGCTACCGCTCGCCGATCCCGCTGCTGGCGTTCACGTCCGCGCCCCACGTGCGGGGGCAGCTCTCGCTGACGTGGGGGGTGGAGACGTTCCACGTGCCCTTCGTGCACCACACGGACGACATGGTGCGGCAGGTCGAAGCCTCGCTGCTGTCGTCGGGGCGGCTGGAGAAGGGCGACAAGGTGGTCATCGTGGCCGGCTCGCCTCCCGGCACGCCCGGCTCCACCAACGCCCTGCGCGTCCACACCATCGGATCCGCCGTGTCTCACGCGCACTGACTCTTCTCACGGCCCAGCCACCTGCGCGCAGGTGGCTGGAGGCTTTTCCAGCGAAGTGGTCGCCCACCGTTCTCTATCAATGCCGCACGTGGCTGAGCATCCTTCGGAAGCGGCCGTTGACCTGGCTGGTCGCCGTGAAGTGGTTTTTGGTCACGGCTTCGCCGGGTTGGGCCACCCGCCGCACGTGGCTGAGCACCCTCCAGGAAACGGCCGCTGACCCCTCACCGGCCGGCCGCCGTAACGAACCGTCCTGTGGGCCCGCTCCGTGGTTGAGCGGCTGGGCCCCTTACCGGATTCCCGAGGCGGGCCCCGTTTCGCTGCGCCTTTCCGCGTAACTTGTCGTGACCGATCGTCATCATCGTCGGTTGTAGCGGCAGTCTTTGAGCCGGAGGAGGACGAGTGCGGCACGTGTGATCGCGCGTCAGGTGGGTGGAGCCAGTCGGAGGCGCAGCCGGCGGACCGTACCGCTCCAGTGTGCGGGCCGGGCGACGATGCCGGTGACCGCGTGTTCGGCGCGGTCGAAGCTGTCCTCGATCAGCGCGTCGTGCAGCGGCCGGAAGATCAATGGCCAGGTCAGACGTGCCGGTCCGTGCGTGGACATGGCGAGCGTGTGGCCGAGCATGGTGTGGTCGTGCTCGGCCGACACGGCGTACTCGTGGAACCCGTCGAATCCGCGCGGGCCGGTGAAGGTGAACCGGATCCAGCGGCCGGGCACGTAGTGGCTGACGAAGTACCTGACGGGGCCGTGGCCACCGACCGCTCCGGTGCCCAGTGGCCGGTCGAATCGCATGGCCGGCCAAGTGGAGTGCGGCCACAGCAGGTCGGTCGGTCCGGCGAGGGTGTCGATAAGCCGGCCGACCTCGTCGAGCGAGGCCGGCAGCGCGCGCTGGTGGATGTTGAGCACGGCCATGGCTGACACCTCCGTATTGGCGAGGCCTCTCTAGAATCGATAAAAGAGAGTACTCTCTATTACGTGCCCAGACCACCCCGCTATGACGTCGACGACCTGCTCGACGCCGCCCTCGCGCTGACGGTCGCGAACACGCCGACCGGCGTGTCGGTGGCCGAACTCGCCCGGCATGCCGGGGTGCCGAGCGGTTCGGTCTACCACCGCTTTCCCAGCCGCGCGGTGCTGCTCGGCGAACTGTGGCTGCGTACCGTTGACCGGTTCCAGGAGGGCTTTCTCGCCTGTCTTGCCGACCGGGACGCCTGTCGGGGCGCCCGTACCGCGGCCCGGTACGTGGTCGACTGGTCCCGCGCCAATCCCGACAGTGCGCACCTGCTGCTGTATTCGCGCCGGGACTTCGTCCCCGAGGGATGGCCGGCCGAGCAGACCGCACGCGCCGCGGCCCAGGACCGTCGGTTGCGTTCCGCGCTGCGTGCCCTCGCCGGCCGGCTCGAAGTAGACCTCGAGCGCCTCGTGATCGCCGTGGTGGACCTGCCGTACGCCGTGGTGCGCAGGCACCTCGCCGACGGCGGTGCCATCGCGTCCAGCGTCGCCGACACGGTCGAGAACTGCGCCGACACCCTGCTCCGCGCCAGGCGGTTGGGTTCGCGGACAGCGCCCGACCCGGATGATCTCGGCGGCTGATGACGATCGCTACAGAACAGGCGGGCGCCGACACCGCTGCATCACCAGCGCGTTCCCATACGACGCTCACGCTCCGCCACAGACACTCACGAGGAAAGGCTCACTGTCCTCGGGATCGGGCCGCGTTTCGTGCTTTCCCCGGTGGGCACGCTGTCTAACCTTAGTGGGCGTGGCTCGCTCACTCGGGGCATGAGCCTGTTCCGTCGCCCTATGGTGGGCCCGGTTCGTGGTTCAAGGTGGGCGCGCATTGCGGTTCCGCGGGCCCGCTTCTTCAGATATCAGCCGTCGTTGACGTTCGGCGGGTTGTGCCGCCCCAGCAGCAGGGCTGGGACCATGGTGTCGTTCGGTCCCCGCCTTTCCTCCGGAGACCCTGTTGGCGAAGTAGATAAGACGGAAGCGCCCCCGGGACCACCACTGGGCGCATTCGAGGGGTCGTCGCAACACAGGTGATCAGTTGCTGACGGCAGTGAGCATAGCGAAGTGGTCACCGCTGGGCGTCCTTCCGTGGTCGGCCGGTCCGTCCCGGGAAGGACGCCCGCCCTGTCTGGTCCGGGAATCCTGCTCCTGCCTGAGAACCAACGCACGAACCTGATCATCACACCACGCATGAGGTCATTTCAAGGAGCGAGCGCGTGGCTGGCCGCGTTCGTCATCGGTCTGCCCGCGCTGGGCTTGGTCGCGGTGCTCGTCGCGTTGCGGGGGCGGTCGTGGGAGCTGTTCTCGGTGGCGTACCTAGTGCTGTTCATGCTGGCCTACCTCGCAGGCCTGATTCTGCTCGGCCTGCTGCGGTTTCGGCCGGACTGGCTGCGCGCGCTGGTGGCGGCCGTGGCCGTGTACGCGATCGCGCCGGTCACGCCGTTGGTCGGCACGATGACCCATTATCCGTACCACGTGATCAGGTGCGGTGGCCTGCCCGTCGTCGGTAGCGACGGCGCGGCTCCGGGCTACACAGTCCCCGGGGAGAAGGATTACGCGGTAACACCGTTCAACGACACCTTCTTCTGCACGGAGAAGGAAGCCAAGGCCGCCGACTACTACCATGACGACTTCTGACCCAGATCCCGGGCCCGGCGATGTTCGGGGAAATTGCGATGTCGTCCCGCAGTTGGTGGAGCGTCGACCCCGAGCACCGAGTAGTCAAAGCCGGCGTCGGTCAGCTCCAGCCCGAGCGCGTACTTCCAGTCGATCCGCGCTCGCACGGCCTCGGCCGCCTGCCGGTCGGACAGTCCCTCGCCGAACTGCAAGATCGACACCAGCGCCAGCCGAGCTGGAGACGGCGCCGGGCGGCCACGGGCAGAGAACGCCGCGGCGAAGTCCTCATCCCGGAAAAGGACACCCAACGCATCTCGGATACGGATCGCCAGACTGCCCTTAGGGAAGGCTGCCCGGGCTACCGCCAGGGTGGCCGCCGGGATCTGATCTGGACCAGTCGAACGCAGCGACACCCACGGCTCCATCTGCGAGCAAGAACGACAATAGCGGCCCCATGATCACAGACGTGATCTTGGGGCCGCTACTTTTTGATCTACTTCGTCAACGGTGTCCCCTCCGGAGGAATCTGGCAACTGCGAGTCGCTTCCCACCCAGTCACCCAAACCCCGGAGTGGGCCCACTGCGCGGTTCGTTACGGCGGGCGGCTGGTGAAGGGTCAGCGGCCGTTTCCTGGAAGGTGCCCAGCCATGTGCGGCGGGTGGCAAAACCGGGCGGAGCCGTAAAGGAAGGTGGTTTGTTACGGCGGGTCGGCGGTGGTTTCCTGGAGGGCCCTCAGCTGTTTACGGTGGGTGGTTGGACCCGGGCGGAGCCGTGAAGACGCGGGCGGGCGCCGGAAAATCAATTGGCGTGCAGCGCGGCATTGAGTTCGACGGTGGCGCCGTCGCGTGGCACCGCCTCCACCGCGCCGGACTGCGAGTTGCGTCGTAGCAGAATGCCGTTCGACCCCGACAGTTCGGCGGCCTTGACCACCCGGCCGCCGGGCAGCGCGACCTTCGTGCCCGCCGTCACGTAGAGGCCGGCCTCCACCACGCAGTCGTCGCCCAGCGAGATGCCGATGCCGGCGTTCGCGCCGAGCAGGCAGCGTTCGCCGATCGAGATGACCTGCTTGCCGCCGCCCGACAGCGTCCCCATGATGGACGCGCCGCCGCCGACGTCGGAGCCGTCGCCGACCACGACGCCGGCCGAGATGCGGCCTTCGATCATGGAGGCGCCGAGCGTGCCGGCGTTGAAGTTGACGAAGCCCTCGTGCATGACGGTGGTGCCGCTGGCCAGGTGCGCGCCCAGGCGGACCCGGTCGGCGTCGGCGATGCGCACGCCGGACGGCATCACGTAGTCGACCATCCGCGGGAACTTGTCGACGCCGTAGACGGTCACCGCGCCCCTGGCTCGCAGCCGCAGGCGGGTCTGCTCGAAGCCCGGCACCGCGCAGGGGCCGGCGCTGGTCCACACCACGTTGGCGAGCAGGCCGAAGATGCCGTCGAGGTTGACGCCGTGCGGCCTGACCAGGCGCGCGGAGATCAGGTGCAGCCGGAGGTAGACGTCGTGCGCGTCGACGGGGGCCTCGGAGAGCTTGGCGATGCCGGTGCGCACCGCCACCACCTCCACGCCTCGCGCCTCGTCCGGCCCGGCCGGCTCCGCCAGCTCGCCGGCTTCGCCGGCGGGGAGCCGCTCGGTGCCCGAGACGGGCGCGTCGCCCAGCTCGGGCGCGGGGAACCAGGTGTCGAGCACGGTGCCGTCGGAGGCGATGGTCGCGAGGCCGACGCCGAACGCGCCGGTCGAGGTGGGGTCGATAGCAGTCACGTGGCCAAAATACCGGTTCCGCTCAGCCGAGGGCGCCCAGGTCGGCGGAGAGCCAGCGTTCCGGCCGCATCCTGAACGTGACGAGCGCGTGCAGGTCGGAGCCCTGCACGTAGCCGGACACGGCGTCGGGCGGCAGGTAGCGCGCCGAGATGCGGGTCAGGTCCTCCAGCGTCGTCGGGTCGGAGCGCACGAGCGGCCCCTCCACCGAGACGTACCGGTAGGTGGGGCTGACCCGCTGCACCAGCATCGTGAACCTGCCCGCCTTCGCGATCAGCCGGGCCTTGACCGAGTCGCCGTCGGTCAGGAACCGGATCTCGCCGCCGGGACGGTAGTCGTACCAGACGGGCACGGTCAGCGGCCCCCGCCCTTCGCCGGCCTCCACGGCGAGGCTCGCGATGTGCGGCTCCGCCAGGAACGCCTCCCGCGCCGCCACGTCCAACGGCATGCGCTCACCCCCGTCTTCATCGATCTTGAGACGGCTATTCCCAGTGGGAGCGGTCTCGAAAAGCCACTCGCTGCACCTTTCGCGAGCGGGTAGTCCGGCAGGCCGCCGGACGCGGCGTGGCTCGGACCGTGACTCGCGAGTGGCCTCGCGTCATAGCGGGGTACCCTCCTTGCAAGGTTAGGCTAACCTAATCTAGCATCTGCCGCAGAGGGAGGCGATGCCTCGGTGGAGACACTGCTGAGCAGACCTGACGGCACCTATGACATCTTGGGAATCGGCTTCGGCCCATCGAATCTCGCGCTGGCGATCGCCCTGCGCGAGCACAACGCCCGGGTCCCCGCACCCGAACGGCTCCACATGCGGTTCCTGGAGAAGCAGTCCGGCTTCGGCTGGCACAAGGGGATGCTTCTCGACGACGCCACCATGCAGGTGTCGTTCCTGAAAGACCTGGTCACCCTGCGCGATCCCGCCAGCGACTTCAGCTTCCTGTGCTTCTTGAAGGACTCCGGCAGACTGGTGGACTTCCTCAACCACAAGACGCTCTACCCGCTGCGGATCGAGTTCCACGCCTACTTCGAGTGGGCGGCCGAGCGGGTGCGCGACCTGGTGGCGTACTCCGAGGAGGTCGTGTCCGTCGAGCCGGTGACCGCGGAGGACGGCGGCATTCCCGCGTTCGACGTGGTCAGCAGGGACCCGGAGCGTCCCGGGCGCACCACCGTGCGGCGGGCCCGCGATCTCTGCGTCGCCACCGGGCTGGAGCCGCACCTGCCGCCGGAGACGGTCGTCTCCGACCGGGTCTGGCACAACAGCGAGTTGTTGCCCCGGGTGGCCGCGCTCAAGGAGGCCGGCGTCCCCGTGCGGCGGGCCCTGGTGCTCGGCGCCGGACAGAGCGCGGCCGAGACGACCGACTACCTGCACCGCGCCTTTCCCGACGCGGAAGTCTGCGCCGTCATCGCCAAATACGGCTACACCCCCGCCGATGACAGCCCTTTCGCCAACCAGATCTTCGACCCCGAGGCCGTGGACACCTTCTTCGGCGCTCCGCCGGCGGTCAAGCAGTCCCTGCTCGACTACCACCGCGGCACCAACTACTCGGTGGTCGACCTGGACCTCATCGAGACCCTCTACCGGACCATGTACCGGGAGAAGGTCCAGGGCGGCGAGCGGCTGCGCGTCCTGCGCGCCTCCCGCATCCGGGAGGTCGGCGAGCACGGCGAACGCCTCGACGTCACGGTGGAATATCTGCCCACCGGCGAGCACCAGGTGCTCGAAGCGGACCTGCTCGTCCACGCCACGGGCTACCGGCCCCAGGACCTCGGCACCGTCCTCGGCCAGGCGGCCAAGTTATGTCTGCGCGACGATGAGGACCGCATCAGGATCGGCCGCGACTACCGCGTCGAGACGCCCGCGCACGTGTCGGCGGGCATCTACCTACAAGGCGGGGGTGAGCACACCCACGGCCTCACCTCGACACTGCTGTCCGCCACCGCCGTAAGGGCCGGTGAGATCCGCGACGCGCTGCTGGCCGGCCACACGCGGCGGGCCAGGGCGGCGACCTGGTGATCCTCTCCGATCGCCGGCCGGCCGCACCGGCGGACCGGCCGGCGGGCGTCGCCGGGGGCAACGCCGGACGCGGCGGCTGGCTGCTCGTACTCGTCGCGGCGCTGGTCGCCGCGTGCCTGCTGAGCATCGCCGTCGGCACGAAGAACATCGGCCTCGGCACGGTGTGGGACGCGTTCGCCCACGCCGCCGACAGCGACGACCACACGATCGTGCGGGAGCTGCGGGTGCCGAGGACCGTCCTCGGGCTGCTGGCGGGAGCCGCGCTCGGCGTCTCGGGAGCGGTCATCCAGGCGGTGACCCGCAACCCGCTGGGCGACACGCAGATCCTCGGCATGAACGCGGGGGCGGCGCTGTTCGTGGTGTTCGCGATCGGGGTCCTCGGCCTCACGTCCATCTGGTCGTACGTGTGGTTCGCGTTCGCCGGGGTGGCCTTCGCCACGGTTCTCGTCTACACGCTCGGCTCGATCGGGCGCGGTGAGGCGTCGCCGCTCCGGCTGACGCTCGCGGGCGTGGCCCTCGGCGCCGTCATGGAGGGCGTCTCGGCCGGCATCCGGCTGCTGAAGCCGCGCGCCTTCGACTACCTGCGCTTCTGGGACGTCGGCACGCTCGGCGGGCGGCCGCTGGCCATCGCCGAAGCGGTGGCGCCGTTCATCCTGGCCGGCCTGGTCCTGGCGTTCGCCGCCGCCCGCTCGCTCAACGCCGTCGCGCTGGGCGACGACCTCGCCCGCTCGCTGGGCGCCGGCGTCACCAGGACCCGCGTGTTGTCGGTGGCCTCGGTGGCGCTCCTGACCGGGGCGGCGACCGCGGCGGTCGGCCCGATCGGGTTCATCGGCCTGATGGTGCCGCACGCCGTGCGCCGGATCGTCGGGCCCGACCAGCGGTGGATCCTCGCGTACACGGTGGTCTGCGCCCCGATCCTGCTGCTCTGCGCCGACGTCGCGGGACGCGTGCTGATCCGCCCCGGCGAACTGCAGGCCGGGATCGTCACCGCGTTCCTCGGGGCGCCCGTGCTGATCTGGCTGATCCGCCGGCGGGCGGTGACGGGCCCATGAGCGGGGTGGACTTCGGCCACCGGGTCGTCATCCTGCGCCGGCCCCGCGCGTCCGTCAGGTTCGGCGTGCGCACGGTGCTCGTCTGCGCCGCGCTCGGCCTCGCCGCCGCGGCGTTCGCCGTGCTCGGGCTGGGCACCGGCGAGTTCGAGGTGCCGCCGGGCGAGGTCATCCAGGCCCTGGCGGGGCAGGGGTCGGGCGCGACCCGCCTGGTGGTCGTGGAGTGGCGGCTGCCCCGCGTGCTGACGGCCCTGCTCATCGGCGCGGCGCTCGGGCTCAGCGGCGCCGTCTTCCAGTCGTTGCTGCGCAACCCGCTCGGCAGCCCCGACGTGATCGGGTTCAACACCGGCGCCTACACCGGGGTGCTCGTCACGATGGTGCTGGTCGGCCGCGGCTACTACGAGACCGCCGCGGGCGCGCTGGCCGGCGGGCTCGTGGCCGCCCTGGTGGTCTACCTGCTGGCGTACAGGCGGGGTGTGCAGGGGTTCCGGCTCATCATCGTGGGGATCGCGATCAGCGCGGTACTCGCCTCACTGAACCAGTGGTTCGTCATCAAGGTCGACCTGCGCCTGGCGGTCGCCGCGGCCATCTGGGGACAGGGCAGCCTGAACACGGTGAAGTGGGAGCACGTCCCGCCCGTGGCCGCCGCGCTCGTCCTGCTCGCCGGATGCCTGCTGGCACTCGGGCCGCGCCTGTCGCTGCTGGCGATGGGCGACGAGTCCGCCGCCGCGCTCGGCGTGCGCACGGAACGGGCCAGGCTGCTCTACCTCGTCGTCGGCGTGGCACTGACCGCCGTGGCCACCGCCGCCGCCGGGCCGGTCGCGTTCGTCGCGCTCGCCGCCCCGCAACTGGCCCGCCTGCTCGCGCGTACGGCGGGTGTGTCCCTGGCGCCCTCGGCCGTCATGGGCGCGCTGCTGCTGACCGCGAGCGACTGGCTCGGCCAGCGCGCGTTCGCCCCCACCCAGCTCCCCGTGGGCGTGGTGACGGTGTCGCTCGGCGGCCTCTACTTCGCCTGGCTGCTGACCGGGCCGATGCGGAAGGCGAGCTCATGAGACTGAGCGCCAGGGACCTCACCCTCGGCTATGACCAGCGGCCGATCAGCGAGCACCTCAGCCTCGACATCCCCGACGGCGCGCTGACTGTGATCGTCGGCCCGAACGCCTGCGGCAAGTCCACCCTGCTCAGATCGCTGTCGCGGCTGCTCAAGCCGACGGCCGGACAGGTGGTGCTGGACGGCAGGGACATCCATTCCTATCCGGCCAAGGAGGTCGCCAGGCGGCTCGGCCTGCTGCCGCAGTCGTCGATCGCGCCGGAGGGCATCACCGTGGCCGACCTGGTCGCGCGAGGACGTCACCCGCACCAGAAGCTGATCAGGCAGTGGTCGGCCCGGGACGAGGCGGCAGTGGCGGGCGCGATGGCGGCGACCGGCGTCACCGACCTGTCCGGGCGTCTCGTCGACACGCTCTCCGGCGGCCAGCGCCAGCGGGTCTGGGTGGCCATGGTGCTCGCCCAGGAGACCTCGATCGTGCTGCTCGACGAGCCGACCACGTTCCTCGACATCGCCCACCAGATCGAGCTGCTCGAACTGTGCCTGCGCCTGAACCGGGAGCAGCGCAACACCATGGTGGCCGTCCTGCACGACCTCAACCAGGCCTGCCGGTACGCCGACCACATCATCGCGATGAAGGCGGGCGCCGTCGTGGCGCAGGGCGACCCCAGGAAGATCGTCACCGCCGAGCTGATCGAGGACGTGTTCGGCCTGCCCTGCCGCATCATCGACGACCCTGAGACCCACACCCCGCTGGTCATTCCCCGATCCCACCAAGCAGTCAGGAGTCACGATGTCCAACAATCCCTTCGACGATGAGAACGGCACGTTCTACGTGCTGGTGAACGACGAGGAGCAGCACTCCCTGTGGCCGACGTTCAAGGAGGTGCCGCGGGGCTGGCGGGTGGTCTTCGGTGAAGGCGGCCAGAGCAAACGCCAGGAGTGCGTGGACTACGTCGAGGAGCACTGGACGGACCTGCGGCCGAAGAGCCTGCGCGAGAGCATGGCCGCCGACCAGTGACGCGGCCCATGACCGGCCGGCGGGTCCTGTGGCGCGCGGTGACGCGCAACCGGTGGCAGCTCAGCACGGGGACCGGCCTCATCAGCCTGCACATGGTGTGCGAGTCGCTGGTGCCGATCCTCATCGGGGTGATCGTCGACCAGGCCATCGGCCCGGGGGACGGCGGCGCCCTGGTGCTGTGGGTGGCCGCCCTCGCCGGGTTGTTCACTGCGCTGAGCCTGGCCTACCGCTTCGGCGCCCGCCGGCTCATGCTCGCCATCGCCGACGAGGCTCACCTACTGCGCGTCGAGGTCGCCTCCAAGATCATGAACGCGCGCGGCATCAGGACCGACCGCCGGACCGGTGATCTGCTCACCGTGGCCACGACCGACACCGACAACACCTCCTACCTGCTCGACTACGTGCCGCGCGTCGCGGGCGCTTTGACGGCGACCGCGGTGAGCGCCGCCGCGCTGCTGGTGATCGACGTGCAGCTCGGGCTGGCCGTACTTGTCGGGACCCCCGTCGTGCTGCTCGGGCTCCAGGCCGCGTCCCCGGTGATCACCAAGCGGGTCACCGAGCAGCAGGACCTCGCCGGTGAGGCCACCTCCCTGGCGGCCGACCTGGTCAGCGGGGTGCGCCCGCTGCGCGGCATCGGCGCGGAACGCGCGGCGGCCGGCCGCTACGACGAGGTCAGCAGGCGGTCCCTGCGGGCGGCGTTACGCGCCGCCCGCACCCAGGGCGCGTACCTGTCCGCCTCCACGGCCGGCGGCGCGCTGCTGGCCGGCGGCATCGCCATCCTGGCCGGGTGGTACGCGCTCAACGGCCGCGTCACCGTCGGCGAGCTCATCACCGTCATCGGACTCGCGCAGTTCCTGATGGAGCCCGTCGGCACGCTCGCCGTCGCGCCCGGCTGGGTCGCCGAGGCCAGGGCGTCCGCCGACCGCGTCGCCACGGTCCTCGACGCGCCCGCGCTGCTGCCCGAGGGCACGGAGACGCTCGGCGCCGGCTCCCCGGACCTGGAACTGCGGGCGCTCAGGTACGGCCCGCTCGACGGGGTCGACCTGCACGTGCGCCCCGGCGAATTCGTCGGCGTGGTGCCCCACCGCTCCGCCGACGGGGAGGCGCTGGTCAAGATCCTTTCCGGCCGGGTGGCGCCCGACGAGTACGAAGGCGGCGTCCTCGTCGGAGGCACGCACCTGGCGCACCTCGACCCGGCGGACGCCCGCCGCGCGCTGCTGGTGGAACCCCACCTCACCGACCTCTTCACCGGGACCGTCGAGGAGAACGTGACCGCCGGCGGCCCGCTGGACGAGGCCACGCTGGCCGCCTCCGCCGCCGACCAGGTCGTCTCCGCCCACCCCGACGGCCTCGCGCACGTCGTCACCGAGCGGGGCGCCAGCCTGTCGGGCGGGCAGAGGCAACGGCTGGCGCTGGCCCGCGCGCTGACGGCACGCCCCCCGATCCTCGTGCTGCACGACCCCACCACCGCCGTGGACGCCGTGACCGAGCACGAGATCGCCCGGGGGCTGCGCGCCCTGCGCCACCCCCGCTCCGGCGGGCTCACCACCGTCGTGGTGACGAGCAGCCCCGCCCTGCTCGCCATGACGGATCGGGTCGTGGTCCTCGACGGCGGCCGGATCGCCGCCGAGGGCACCCACGCCGCACTGGCCGTTGCCGACGACGACTACAACCGGGCGGTACTGCGATGACCGGATCGGACAGACTGCCCATCGCCGGCGCCCGCAGAACCTGGGCGTGGCTGCGGCTCGAACTCCGTGCGCGGTGGCTCGGCAGCACGTTCGCCGCGTTGGTGGGCGTCGTGGGTGCCGCCGCGTCGGTGGTGCCGGCGTACGCGCTGGGTGTGCTCGTGGACCGCGTCAAGGAGAACGCGCCGGTCTCGGCGATCGTCCCCATCGCGGTCGTGATCGTGGCCGCGGCCGTCGTCGGCGGGGTGGCCACCGGCACCGCCACGTACCTCGTCGGCCGGGTGTGCGGGCACATGCTCGCGGACCTGCGCGAACGTACGGTCGCCAGGGCGCTCCGCCTGCCCGCCACCACGCTGGAGCGGATCGGCAAGGGCGACCTGCTGTCACGGGTGAGCAGCGACGCCGCCGCCATCGGCAAGGCCGCCACCAGCGTCATCCCCACGATGATCTCCGCGTTTCTGCTGGGCGTGCTGAGCATCGCGGCGATGGCCGGGATGGACTGGCGGCTCGGGCTCGCCGGCGCGGTCGCCGTCCCGCTGTACGTGGCGGCGCTGCGGTGGTACCTGCCGCGGGCGGCGCCGAAGTACGCCGCCGAACGGCACGCCGTGGCCGGCAACTCGCAACTGCTGGTGGAGAACATGCAGGGTGTACGGACCGTGCACGCCTACCGGCTGGAGCAGCGCCGGCTGCGCGACATCGGCGACGCCTCGTACCAGGTGCACGACATCTCCGTGTCGGTCTTCACGCTGTTCACCCGGTTCGTCGGCCGGATCAACCGGGCGGAGTTCTTCGGCCTGGCCGCGATCCTCGTGGTGGGCTTCCTCGTCGTCCGGTCGGGAGCCGCCACCGTGGGCCAGAGCGCCGCGGCGGCCGTGCTGTTCCATCGCCTGTTCAACCCCATCGGCATGTTGTTGTTCACGTTCGACGAACTGCAGGCGGCGGCGGCGAGCCTGGCCAGGCTGGTCGGCGTGGTGGACCTCGCCCCGGACGGCGGCGACGACCCGGACGGCGACGGCGTGGGAGAGCCGGCCGGTGCCGCGCTGGAGTTGCGCGACGTGCGCTTCCGTTACGACGGCGGGCCGGAGGTGCTGCACGGCGTCTCCATCAGCGTGCCCGCCGGCGCCCGCGTGGCGCTGGTCGGGTCGACGGGCGCGGGCAAGTCCACACTCGCCGCCATCGCCGCCGGCATCCTGCGCCCCGAGACCGGCACCGTGTCCGTCGCCGGCGTGGCGCAGGCGCCCGACCGGCTGCGCGCGCACGTCGCGATCATCACCCAGGAGGTCCACGTCTTCGCCGGCCCGCTCATCGAGGACCTGCGGCTGGCCAGGCCGGGAGCCCCGGCCGGCGAGATCGCCGCCGCGCTGTCCGCCGTCGGCGCGCTGGACTGGGCGACGGCCCTGCCCGCCGGTCTGGACACGGTCGTCGGCGAGGGCGGTCACGAGCTGACCACGGCCCAGGCCCAGCAACTCGCCCTCGCCCGCCTGATCCTCGTCGACCCGGCGATCGCCATCCTCGACGAGGCCACCGCGGAGGCGGGCAGCCTCGGCGCGCGCACGCTGGAGGAGTCCGCCGCCGCGGCCACCCGGGGACGGACCACCCTGATCGTCGCCCACCGGCTGGCCCAGGCCGCCGCCGCCGACCGGGTCGTCGTCCTGGAGCACGGCCGGATCGTGGAGCAGGGCGGACACGAGGAGCTGGTCGCCGCGGGCGGCCGGTACGCGCAGCTGTGGCGCGCCTGGGAGGCGCGCACCCCCACGTCGTCATCACGTTAGGCAGCCATGGAAACGAACTCCCCCGCAAGGATCACCACGATCGCGGACCTGTTCATCGACCAGGTGCGCCGGACCCCGCAGGCGCCGGCCGTCGTCGCGCCCGGCGTGCGGCTGACGTACGCGGAACTCGGCGCCCGCGTATTCCAACTCGCGCGGCACCTGCACGGACAGGGGCTGCGCCCCGAGGAGGTCGTCGCCGTCTCGACCCCGCGCTCGGCCGAGATGGTCGTCTCCGTACTGGCGATCATGGTGGCGGGCGGCGCGTTCGTGCCCGTGGACCCGGCCTGGCCGCAGGCACGCCGCCACCAGGTCATGGCCGAGGCGGGAGCGGTCCGCACGCTGGGCCCGCGTGAGGTGGATCTCGGCTCGTGGCGGTACGCCCACGAGCCCGCCGAGCCGCCGCCCGTGTCGATCCAGGGCGGCCGGCTGGCGTACGTGATGTTCACCTCCGGCTCGACCGGAACGCCCAAGGGCGCCATGATCCGCCACGAGGCGATCAGCCACCGCCTGCTCTGGCAGGTGGAGGACGTTCTCGGCTTCGGCCCCGGCGACGCGTCGCTGTTCAAGGCGCCGCTGTCGTTCGACATCTCCGTCAACGAGATCCTGCTGCCGCTCGTCTGCGGCGGCCACGTGGTGGTCGCGGAGCCCGGCGGCGAACGCGACCCGCACTATCTGCTGGACCTGATCGCCCGCGAGGGCGTGACGTTCGTCTACCTCGTGTCGTCGATGCTCGACGTCCTGCTGGAGATGGACCGCGAAACGTCGCTGCTGTCGGGGCTGAAGCACGTCTGGTGCGGCGGCGAGGTGCTCACCCCCGAACTGTTCGAGCGGTTCCGCGGCCAGGTGCCGACGACGCTTTACCACGGGTACGGCCCGGCCGAGGCCACCATCGGCGTCTCGCACGTCGTCTACCGCGACACCGCCGAGCGCATCGCGACCTCCATCGGCCGGCCCAACCCCCACACCCGGCTGTACGTCCTCGACGAACGCCTGGAACAGGTGCCCGCCGGCACCGTCGGCGAGCTGTACGCAGCCGGGTTCCTGCTCGGCCGCGGCTACATCAACGCGCCCGCGCTCACCGGGGGCCGGTTCGTCGCCGACCCGTTCGCCGCCGACGGCTCCCGGATGTACCGGACCGGCGACCTGGCCAGGTGGGCGCCCGACGGCTCGCTGGAGTTCGTCGGCCGCGCCGACCACCAGGTGAAGATCCGCGGCATGCGGCTGGAGCTGGAGGAGGTCGAGGCCGCGCTGGCCACCCACCCGGGCGTGCGGCAGGCCGCCGTCGTGGTGGACGAGAACGGGCGGCGGCTCGTGGGGTACGCGCGGTCGAACGACCCCGTCACGGCCGCGGAGCTTCGTGACTGGTGCGCCGGGCGGCTGCCGGCGTACATGGTGCCGGACGCGTACGTCGTCCTCGACCGCCTCCCGCTGACCGCCCACGGCAAGGTGGACCGGCAGGCGCTGCCCCGGCCGTCCGAGCCGGCGGCGGCCCGCACGCGCGCCCCCCGCACCGAGCGCGAACGTGTCCTGTGCGAGGTCTTCGCGCAGGTCCTCGGCCTGGCCTGCGTGGGGGCCGAGGACGACTTCTTCGCCCTGGGCGGCGACAGCATCGTCGCGATCGGCGTGGTCAGGCAGGCGCGGCGCGCCGGGCTCGCGGTACGCCCGCGCGACGTGTTCGCCCATCCCACCCCCGCCGCGCTGGCGGCCACGGTCACCGACGTGAGCGCCGCCTCACCGCCCCCGGTGAGCGGGGTCGGGGAGGTGCCGCCGACGCCGATCACCGAGTGGCTCCAGGACGCCGGCCCGTCCATGGACGGCTTCCTCCAGTCGATGACCGTACGCACCCCCGCGGAGCTGACCGGCGACCAGCTGGAGAACATGATCGACGCGGTGCTGGCCGCCCACGACCTGCTGCGGGCGCGGACGGCCGGCACCGGCCGCTGGACCCTCACCGTGCGGCCGCCGGGACGGCCTCGGGCCGCCGACGTGATCACTCGCGTCGGGACCGCTGCCGAGCTGGAACGGCAGGTCGCCGCCGCCCCGGAACGGCTCGACCCGGCGGGCGGGCGCATGCTCGACCTGGTCTGGCTGGACGCCGGAGGCGCCGCACAGGGGCGGCTCGCGATCACGGTTCACCACGTGGTCGTGGACGGCGTGTCGCTGCGCATCCTCTTGGAGGACCTCGCCCAGGCGTGGCAGGCGGCGCGCGTAGGCCGCACCGTCGAGCTGCCCGAGGCGCCCACCTCGTTCCGGCAGTGGGCGACCCTGCTGCGGGAGTGCGATTTCGGCTCCGGCGAGGAGCACTGGCGGCGTACCGCGGCGGCGCCCGACCCCATGATCGGCAAGCGCCCCCTCGACCCGCGGCGCGACGTGGTGGCCACGGAGCGGTCGCTCACGGTCGAGCTGCCCGCCGCGATCGCCGGCCGGCTGCTCGGCCCGGTCCCCGCCGCCGTGCACGGTGGGGTGAACGACGTGCTGGTCGC
This sequence comes from Nonomuraea sp. K271, assembly GCF_009908215.1. NCBI lineage: Bacteria > Bacillati > Actinomycetota > Actinomycetes > Streptosporangiales > Streptosporangiaceae > Nonomuraea > Nonomuraea sp. K271. Next base: position 28,854 of record NZ_JAAAHR010000081.1, read on the forward strand.
CGCCGCCGCGCGGGCCGTGGGCCGCTGGCGCGGCGGCGGCTCGGCGGTGCTGCTGGAACTGGAGGGGCACGGGCGGGAGGAGGAGGCGGTCGGCGACGCCGACCTCTCGCGTACCTTCGGCTGGTTCACCACCCTGTTCCCCGCCGTGATCGACCCCGGCTCCGGGACGCCGGGCGAGGTGATCAAGGCGGTCAAGGAACAACTGCGGCGGGTGCCGCAACGCGGGCTCGGCTACGGGGTGCTGCGCTACCTGGGGGAGCGGCCGCGCCCAGACCTGGCCGTCACGCCGCAGGTGCTCGTCCACTACCTGGGACGCTTCGACGGCGACCCTACCGGTGACTGGACGATCGGTGACTGGACGGCCGGTGACGGGACGGCCGGCGGCGGCGAGGTCGTGGTGGAGCGGCGCGATCCGCGCATGCCACTGCCGCGCGTCCTGGAGATCAACTCCGTCGCCGTCGACACGGCCGGCGGGCCGGTGCTGCGGACCACCTTCAGCTGGCCGGCGGGCGTGCTCGACGCCGACCGGGTACGGGAACTGGCCGCGTTGTGGACGCGGACCCTCACCGACATCGCCACCAGCGACACGGTCGCCGGGCACACGCCTTCCGACTTCCCGCTCGTCCGGCTGGACCAGGCGGAGGTGAGCGCCATCGAGGCGGACACGCCGGGGCTGCGGGACGTGCTGCCGCTCACGCCCTTGCAGACCGGCCTGTACTTCCACGCCACCTTCGACCCCGACGGCGACCCCGACGGCGACCCCGACGGCGACCCCGACGGCGACCCCGACGGCGACCCCGACGGCGACCCCGGCATCGATCCGTACGTCGTCCAGCAGATCATCGAGCTCACCGGGCCGCTGGACGGCGAGCGGCTGCGTACCGCCGCCGACCGGCTGCTCGGCCGCCACCCCAACCTGGGCGCGGCCTTCCGCACCACCGGCGACGGGCAGGTGGTGTCGGTGATCGCCGGCCCCGTGCGCGTGCCGTGGCGCAGCGAGGACCTCAGCGGCCCCGACCACGCCCGGCCCGTCCTGGAGGAGATCGCCGCGGCCGAGCGGGCGGTGCCGTTCGACCTCGCCCGGCCGCCCGCCATGCGGTTCGCGCTGGTGAGGCTCGGCCCGCGCCGGCACGCCCTCGTGCACACCGTGCACCACGTCGTGGCCGACGGCTGGTCGGTGCCGCTGCTGCTGCGCGACCTGCTGACCCTCTACGAGGACGGGCCGCTGCCCGAGCCGCCGCCCTACCGGGAGTTCCTGAGGACGCTCGCGGCGCAGGACACCGACGCCGCGATCGAGGTGTGGGCCGAGGCCCTGGCGGGCGTACGGGAACCGACCCTGCTGGCCCCCGCGCTCGCCGGACCTGCCACCAGCGGGGCCGCCGGCGGCCGGTTCGGCCGGGTCCGGCGCGAGCTGCCGGCCGATCTCGGCGACCGTCTGCGGGCATGGGCGCAGGGGAACGGGCTCACCGTCGGCTCGGTGCTCGCCGCCACCTGGGGAATCCTCCTCGGGCGGCTGACCGGAGGCGACGACGTGACGTTCGGCTCGGCCGTGTCCGGCCGAGCGTCATCGGAGCCGCCGGGCATCGACGCGATGGTCGGGCTGCTGATCAACACGGTGCCCGCGAGGGTGCGCTGGCAGCCCGCCGACCCGCTGGCCGACGTGCTGCGCCGCTTCGCGCGTACGCAGCGCGAGGTCATGGAGCACGAGCACGTCCCGCTGGCCGCGCTGCACCGCCGGCTGGGCGTGGCCGAGCTGTTCGACACGCTGGTGGTCGTCGAGAACTACCCGGAGCCCCCCGCGGGGCAGGGCGACCTCACGATCTCCGGGATCGAGACGGTCGAGGCGCCCCACTATCCCGTGACGCTGATGGCCAGGCCCGGCGACCGGATCGTGCTCACGCTGACCCACGACCGGCGGCTGGTTCCGGCCGCCTCGGCCGGCCTGCTGATCGGCCAGTACGAGCGGCTGCTGGCCGCCGTCGCCGACGACGCCACGCTGACGTGCGGCCAGGTGGAGCTCGCCACCGGGGAACAACGCCGGCAGCTGATGGCCGCCGGGACCGGACCGGGGGAGGGCGGCGGCTCCGTGCTGGACCTGTTCGACCGCCAGGTCGCCGGGCACCCCGCGCGCGCCGCCGTCGTGTCCGCCGGGGCCACGCTCACGTACGCCGAGCTGGACGAGCGGTCCCGGAGGGTGTGCGGCACGTTGGCCGCGGCCGGCGTGCGGCGCGGCGACATCGTCGCGGTGGCGACGAGCCGTTCCGCGGACACGGCCGTGGCCCTGCTCGGCGTCATGCGGGCCGGGGCCGCCTACCTGCCCGTCGACCCCGGCTACCCGGCGGCCAGGATCGAGTTCATGCTCGGTGACGCGCGCCCGGCCTGCGTGCTCACCGACGAGGCGAACGCCAGGACGTTGCCCCCGCACGACCTGCCCTCCCTCACGGTCAGGGCCGCCGCGACGGGCCCGGCCGGCGCGGGCACGCCCGTGACCCCGCTCGACGCGGTCTCCGTCGTCTACACCTCCGGCTCGACCGGCAGGCCGAAGGCGGTCGTGGGCACCCACGGAGCGCTCGCCGGCCGCCTCGCCTGGGCGGCGACGGAATGGGACGCGCGCGTGCGGCTGGCCAAGAGCTCGCTCAGCTTCATCGACGGCACGACCGAGCTGCTCGGCGGGCTGGTCGCGGGAGCGACGACGGTCATCGCCGGGGACGCCGAGGCCACCGACGGCGCGGCGCTGGCCCGGCTCGTCGAGGGGTCGGGGGCGACCCAGCTGCTGGCCGTGCCGAGCCTGGCCGCGGCGCTCGCAGACACGGCGCCCGAGCGGCTCGCCGCGCTCGACCGCTGGATCTGCAGCGGCGAACCGCTCGGCCAGGAGTGCGTACGCTCCCTGCGCCGGGCGTCGCCCGATGCCAGGATCGTCAACTCCTACGGCTCGTCGGAGGTCGCGGGGGACGTGCTCCAGGGCGAGGTGGACCCGCGGGAGCCGGTGACGCTGGGCCGGCCGGTGCCGGGCGCGCGGCTCTACCTGCTCGACTCCGCGCTCCGGCTCGTGCCGCCCGGCGCGACGGGCGAGATCTACGTCGGCGGCGCCCAGCTCGCCCGCGGTTATCTGGGCCGGCCGGGGACGACAGCGGACCGGTTCGTCGCCGACCCGTTCGGCGACGGCGACCGCCTCTACCGCACGGGGGACCTCGGACGCTGGACCCCGGACGGTCGGGTCCTGTTCCTCGGCCGGGCGGACGACCAGGTGAAGATCAACGGGTACCGGGTTGAGCCGGGCGAGCTCGAAGCCGCGCTGATGCGCCGCGCCGGGGTCTGCGAAGCGGCGGTGGCGGTGCGGGGAGGGGCGCTGCACGCGTACGTGGTGGCCGCGCCCGGCGAGAAACTGGACCCTCAGGGGCTGCGCGCCCTGCTCCGCGCCGACCTGCCGCACTACCTGCTGCCCGCGACGGTGACGGTGCTGGACCACCTGCCTGTGCTGCCCAACGGCAAGCGGGACCGCCGCGCGCTGCCGGACCCGGAACCCGGCGTCAGGGGCGGGCCGCCGCGTACCGCCGAGGAGGCGCTGATCTGCGCCCGCGCCGGCGCCCTGCTCGCCGTCGACGGTCTCGGCGTCCACGACGACTTCTTCACCGTCGGCGGCGACAGCATCCTCGCCATCCGCCTCGTCAGCCTGCTCGCCAGGGACGGCGTCGAGCTCACCACCCGGGACGTGTTCCGCCTGCGTACGCCCGCCGCGCTCGCCGCGTCCCTGCGGGAGGCGGAACCGCTGCCAGCGTCGGCCGCGCAGGGCGAGGCGTGGCCGCTGTCGCCGCTCCAGCAGGGCGTCTACTATCAGGCGACCTACGCGGAGAGCAGCAGCACCTACATCGCGCAGAACGTCTTCGACCTCGACCGGCGCGTCGACGTGCCCGCCATGACGGAGGCGTTCGCGGCGCTGCTGCGCCGCCACCCCACCCTGCGCGCGGGGTTCGCCGCCGACGGCGGCTCGCAGCTCATCGCCGCCGACGTGCCCGCCGAGGTGCGGGTCGCCGACCTGACCGAGGCTCAGGAACGGCTCGACGCGGTCACGCGGGCCGACCGGGAGGAGCCGTTCGACCTGTCCTGCCCGCCCCTCGTCAGGCTGACCGTCGTACGCCTTCCCGGCGGACGCGACCGGCTCCTGCTGACCTCGCACTTCCTGCTGTGGGACGGCTGGTCGCGCGAGCTGGTCCTGCGCGAGCTGTTCGCGCTCTACGGCTCGGGCGGCACGCGGGGCGCGCTGCCCGCCGCGGAGAGCACGTTCGCCGACTACCTCGCCTGGATCGGCACGCGCGACCGCGACGCCTCCGCCGCCGCCTGGCGGGCGGCCCTGTCGGGAGTGGAGGAGCCGACCGTCCTCGCGCCGCACGCCGCCGGCCGCGAGCCCGTGCCGTCCGAGCGTGTCCTCGCCGCGCTGCCCGCCGAGGTCACCACGCGGCTGGCCGAGCAGGCCGCCCGCGGCGGCGTCACGCTCAACGCGCTGCTGACGGCCGCGCTCGGCATCCTGCTCGGCTACGAGTCCGGCCGCACGGACGTGGTGTTCGGCACGACCGTGGCCGGCCGCCCGGCCGAGCTGCCCGGCATCGAGAACGTGATCGGCCTGTTCCTCAACACGGTCCCCGCCAGGGTGGCGGCCACGCCCGGCACCACTGTGCTCGACCTGGCCCGCCGCGCCCAGGACGACCGCGTCGACCTGGCGCCGCACGAATATCTCGGCCTCGGCGACATCCACCGCGCGTGCGGCCAGGAGCAGCTGTTCGACACGCTGTACGTGTTGCAGAACTTCCTGTCCGACACCACGTTCACCGAACTGGAACGCGAGCACGGCATCGTCGGCGTCGACTACACCGACAGCACCCACTACCCCTACACCTGGGTGCTCACCCCCGGCGCCAACCTGCGCGTCAAGCTGGAGTACCGGCCCGACGTGCCCGAGCGGGACGCCCGCCGGATGGTACGCCGCTTCACCCTGCTGCTGACGACGCTGGCCGACGGCCTCGCGATCCCGGTCGGCGCGCTCGATCTGATGCTCGACGAGGAACGCGGCGAACTGTCACGGCAGTGGGCGCGGGCCGAACACCCGATCGGCACGGAGACGATCGCCGACCTGCTGGCCGAGCGGGCCCGCACGTGCCCTGACGAGGTCGCCCTCGTCTTCGGGCAGCGGCGGCTGACGTACGCGGAGCTGGACGGCCGCATCGACCAGTGCGCCCGGATGCTGCGCTCGCAGGGCGCGGGCCCCGGCACGATCGTCGCGCTCGGGCTGCCCCGCGGCGTCGAGATGGTCGTGTCGCTGTTCGGCGTCCTGCGGGCAGGGGCCGCGTACCTGCCGCTGGACCTCGACCATCCGGTCGACCGGCTGGCCGCCATGCTGGACGACGCCCGCCCCGTCCTCCTCGTCTGCGCCGACCCCGGGTCCGCGCTGGCCGGGCACCAGCGGCGCCTCGGCGGGCGCTGCGTGCTCCCCGGCTGGGACGCCTTCGCGACCGGCCCGGTCACCGTGGACGTGCCGGGCGACCTGCCCGCCTACGTCATCTACACCTCCGGATCCACCGGCCGGCCCAAGGGCGTGGTGACGCCCTACCGCGGGCTGACCAACATGCAGCTCAACCACCGGGCCGAGATCTTCGGCCCGACCGCGCGCCGTACCGGGGGGCGGCGGCTGCGCATCGCGCACACGGTGTCGTTCTCGTTCGACATGTCGTGGGAGGAGCTGCTGTGGCTGGTCGAGGGCTACGAGGTGCACATCTGCGACGAGGAGCTGCGCAGGGACGCCACCGCGCTCGTCGCGTACTGCCAGGACCACCGGATCGACGTCGTCAACGTCACCCCCACCTACGCCCACCTGCTGTTCGAGGAGGGCCTGCTCGGCGGCGAGCACGCCCCGTGCCTGGTGCTGCTCGGCGGCGAGGCCGTCAGCGAGAGCGTCTGGGACCGGCTGAGCCGGCCGGACGGCCCTGAGGGATACAACCTGTACGGGCCGACCGAGTACACGATCAACACGCTCGGCGCGGGCACCCGCGACAGCGCCACCCCCACCGTGGGCCGCCCCATCCGGAACACCCGCGCGTACGTGCTGGACGGGTGGCTGCGCCCCGTGCCCGCGGGCGTGGTCGGCGAGCTGTACGTGACGGGCGCCGGCCTGGCCCACGGCTACCTGCACGCCCACGGGCAGACGGCCGCCCGCTTCGTCGCCGACCCTTTCGTGCCCGGGGGACGCATGTACCGCACCGGCGACCTCGTACGCCGGCGCGAGGACGGCAACCTCGACTTCCTCGGCCGGGTCGACGACCAGGTGAAGATCCGCGGATACCGGGTCGAGCTCGGCGAGGTCGAGTCGGCCCTGTCGGCCCACCCGCAGGTGCGGCAGGCCGCCGTGATCGCCCGGCCCGATCCCGCGGTGCCGGGGCTGAAGAAGCTGGTCGCGTACGTGATCCCGGCGCCCGGCGCCGCCCGCGGCGAGCTCGCCGCCGGGCTCCGCGCGGCGCTGGCCGAACGGCTGCCCGGCTACATGGTCCCCACCCTGTACGGGGTGGTGGACGAGCTTCCGCTCACCGTCAACGGCAAGCTCGACGTGGCGGCGCTGCCCGAGCCCGTCGCGCCCGGCGGCGGCGGGCGGAGCGAACCGAGCGGGGAGCGGGAACAGGCCCTGGCCGCCATCTACGCCGAGGTGCTGGGCCTGCCCGAGGTCGGTGTCGACGACGACTTCTTCGCCATCGGCGGCGACAGCATCTCCTCGATCGCCGTGACGGGCCGGGCGCGCAGGGCGGGCATGAACCTCACCCCACGCGACGTCTTCCGCCGGCGCACCGTGCGCGCGCTGGCCGCCGCCCTCCCGCGGCAGGCGCCGGGGGAGACGCCCGATCCGGGCGCGCCCGCGACCGGGGTCGTCCCGCTCACGCCGATGCTCGCCGAGACGATGCTGGCCCGCACGCCCCTGGAACACTTCTACCAGTCGATGGTGCTGCCCGTGCCGGCCGGGATCGGCGTGCGGCAGGTGGAACGCGCGGTGCGGGAACTCTGCGTCCGCCACGACCTGCTGCGGGCCCGCCTCGACCGCGACGGCGACGCCTGGACGTTGTCGGTGCCGCCGCCGGAGGGGTTCGACGCGTCCCCGCTGTGCACCCGCCAGGACAAATCCGCTGTGGAAGCCGCTGTGGAAGCCGCTGCGGAGGCCGCTGGAGGCGAGGCAGCGCGGCGCCTGGCCGAGGAGGAGGCGGCCGGGCGGCTCGACCCCGAGCGCGGAATCATGCTCCAGGCGGTCTGGTTCGACGGCGGTCCCGGGCCCGGCGACCTCCTCCTGGTCGTCCACCACCTGGTCATCGACGGCGTCTCCTGGCGGGTGATCGCCGGCGACCTGGCCGCCGCCTGGGCGGACCTGGCGGCCGGTCGCGAACCCGTGCTCGACCCGGTCCCGATCTCCTTCCGCGCGTGGGCGTCGGCGGTTCAGGACGCGCGGCCCTCCTTCCGCGACGAGGCCGGCCACTGGCGTGACGTCCTGGCCACCGACGATCCGCCGCTGGGCGCGCGCCCGCTGGATCCCGGGACCGACACGGCCGCCACCGCACGGTCGCTGACCGTGTCCCTGCCCGTGGGGACGAGCGCGGCCCTGCTGGGCGCCGTGCCCGCCGCGATGCACGGCGGCGTCAACGACGTGCTGCTGACGGGCTTCGCCGTCGCGCTCGCCCGGTGGCGCCACGTCCACGGGCGCGGCGACGGGTCCGCCGTGCTCCTCAGCCTCGAAGGCCACGGCCGCGACGGAGACCTCGCCGGGGGCGCCGACCTGTCGCGTACGGTGGGCTGGTTCACCGCCATCCACCCCGTACGCCTCGATCCCGGGCCGCTGAGCTGGGACGAGATCACCGCGGCCGGCCCCGCGCTGGCCCGAGCCGCCAAGACCGTCAAGGAACAGCTGCGCGCGGTTCCGCGCAACGGGCTCGGTCACGGCGTCCTGCGCCACCTCGACCGGCTCGATCTCCCGCGACCGCCGCAGATCCTCTTCAACTACCTGGGCCGTTTCGCCGCCGGCGGCCGAACCCTGCGCGAGGGCGTACACCCGGACAACCCCGCGATGGGGCTGGAGATCAACGCCCTGGCCCAGGACGGGCCGGAGGGCCCCGTGTTCTCGGCCACGCTGTCCTGGCCGTCCGGCGTCATGGCGGCGGGGGAGGTCGCCGAGCTGGCCGAGCTGTGGCTGGCCGCGCTGACGGCCCTCACCCGCTGCGCCGGCCTGGCCGGGCACACCCCGTCGGACTTCCCCCTGGTCGCGATCACGCAGGAGGACGTCGACCGGTTCGCCGGCGCCCGCGACATCCTGCCGCTGCTGCCGCTGCAGGAAGGCATGTACTTCCACGCGTCCTTCGGCGCCGGCCACACCGACACGTACGTGGTGCAGCAGGTGGCCGAGCTGTCCGGCCCCGTCGATCCCGAGGCGCTGCGCCGGGCGGTGACCGCGACGGTGCACCGCCACGACGCCCTGCGGGCGAGCTTCCAGGAGCTGGCCGACGGCCGGGTGGTCCAGGTGATCGCCGGGACGGTCGAGGTGCCGTGGCGCACGGCCGACCTGAGCGGGCTGGGCACGGCCGAGGCCCGCGAACGGCTGGCCGACCTGACCGCCTCGGAGCTGGCCGCGCCGTTCGACCTGGCGGACCCGCCGCTGCTGCGCTACGCGCTGGTCTCGCTCAGCGACACCGACCACCGGCTCGTGGAGACCATGCACCACATCCTCGCCGACGGCTGGTCGTACCCGCTGGTCTTCGGCGACGTCGTGGAGGCGTACGAGCGGGGCGGCGCGCTGCCCGCGCCCGCGGTGACGTTCCGCGACCACGTGGAGGCGGTGGCAGGGCTGGACAGGGCCGCCGCCCGCGCCGTGTGGGCGGACGCGCTGGCCGGGGTCGACGCCGCGACGCGCCTCTTCCCCGCCGCGTACCCGGTGTCCAGGCACGCCGGAGTCCACCGCGAGCTGCCCGCCGGGGCGGTCGCCGCCGCGGCCCGCGAGCGCGGCGTGACGCTGAGCACCTACGTGCACGCGGCGTGGGGCCTGCTGCTGGGCCGGCTGCTCGGGCGGGACGACGTGATCTTCGGGTCCACGGTGTCCGGGCGCGGCGGGCGGTTGCCCGGCGTCGAGACCATCGTCGGCCTGCTGATCAACACCATTCCCGTGCCGATGTCCTGGCGGCCCGAGGAGACCCTTGGGGAGATCGTCGACCGCCTGCACCGGCAGCAGGGCGACCTGCTCGACGCCCAGCACGTCGGCCTCGCCGACCTGGCCCGGCTCACCGGGGTCCGCGACCTCTTCGACACCATGGTCGTGGTGGAGAACTTCCCCGCCGCACGCGGGGGAGGGCGGTCCGGGCCGGCCCTGCGCGGCTTCACCGGCACGGACTCGCCGCACTACCCGCTCTCGCTGGTCGCCTTCCCCGGAGAGCGGCTCACCCTGGAGATCAAGTACGACGTGGAGCTGGTCGGGCAGGAACGCGCCACGCACCTGCTCGACCTCGTCACCCGGGTGCTCGACCGG